>JARFPK010000069.1 GCA_029167045.1 Candidatus Methanocrinis natronophilus | reverse complement strand
CCTGGTGCTCCCCCTGCCTTGCGAAAGCTGCGCCTTCCTTGACCCAATCGTCCAGAGTCTTCAGCCAATCCTCCGATATGACCTGACCCATCATCTCAAGGGCGTCTGTAGCCGTCGATCGGACCCGGGAGTTTTCATCCCTAAGGGAATTGATGAGGGGGTCGATCGCTTCCTCGTCTCCTATCTCACCTAGGGCCTTAGCTGCAGCCGATCGGACAAAAGAGTCCTGGTCTTTAAGCGCCTCAATGAGGGGAAGGACGGCCCTTTCGTCGCCAAGCCTTCCGAGAGACGCGGCCGCATTCGAGCGGACTATCGAACTTCTGTCGTTGAGGGCGCCAATAAGGGCATCGACGGCCCTCTCATCGTATATATTGCCGAGATATATGGCAGATTTCGATCGGTCAGTCAGGGTTCCGTTCAACAGATCGTTTATGTGATCGTCCACTTGGTCTGCGGCAGCCGGCATCACCAGGGCTGATACCGCCATCAGGCACAAAATCAGGCTCAGTCTCAACATCTCACCCTCCCAGGTAATTGCGTCTTCGGCTCTATATATTTGTATTCTTCTTTAGATGCCGGCATCATCCGAAAAAAACTGACTTTATTCTCATCCTCGAAACGCTTTTGGGAGATCTCCTCTTTTTTTCTCTTTTGTGACCATATAGCCTCCCTCTGGACCGGACCCTTGACCTCGGCCGCCGCTCTGGAAGATGAACTCAGGAACAACAGTTAGAGAGCCCACCAACATCGATACTACAGCTCCATGGCGACGATCCCCGAAAGACCGCCCGACCGATAGGGAGGGCGGCGCCGCAGCAGCGAACCTGCGGCCCCCACCAGCACGCTATCCAAAAACCCAAGGCCGCCAACCCCCCCCTCCCTCCACAAAAGCATAATACCAGCCGAGGACCAAACCCCATCCCCAGATGTTAGTCTTGCACGGGATCTGGGACCGCTCCTCCTTTCACCTCTGGGCGGAATCGTCCGCCCTTCCGGCGGCGGTCAAGCCGTCGCGAGGAAGAGTATCGAAGACGAAGCCCCGGCCCCACCCCTTCGCCGTCCCGAAAGATATGCTCACCGACGAGATGACGGCCATCTTCGGTATGACCCCCTCCGGCGCCGGGACGATCGTATGCAGACTGCCCGCCACCAAGAAGGGCCCCCTCCCGTCCCCGGGGCTCATACGGGACGATCGGATCGACGAAGAGCCTTCGGGCCTATCCCCGTGGTTCATAGACGCCCTCGCCTTCGACCCCCTTTCAGCCCTCCATACCCTCCTGGATCTGCCCGTCCACCCGCCCCCGGGGATAGCCTTCGCCGGCTCCTTAGAGTTCTGGACCACTGCCGCCAGGTTCGCCCTCGAACTGGTCGCGCGAGAACAGTTTGCTCCCGTCGCAATAGATGGGATAGCTCGATGGAGACCGATCATCGATGAGGACGACCGATCCCGGCTCCAGACCCTGGCAAAATCTCTGCCCGCCGCCTGCCTCGCCTTCGAGGAAGAGATCTCCTCGAGAAGAAGATCGCAACAAAAATGCGGACCCGACCCCCACCACCTCGTCACCAGCTTCATCGACCTGACGACCGACGCCTTCGTCCGCCGGTCCCTCATCGCTGAAGAGATCCGCCTCGATCCCCAATCGGCCAGCCGCCGATCCAAAGCCGCGCCCCTCCCCCGCCAGTTCCTCCAGGCCCTAGCGGCCGACGACCCCAGCCTCGAGGGCCCCGTCCCAGAGCTGAAGGCCTTCTCCAAGAAGATCGGCTCCTGGCTATCCTCCCTGAAGCCCCCCTTCCCCAACGCGCCCTTCCGGACCTGTTTCAGGCTGGACTCGCCCCCGGCGGCCGAAGATGGCGAAGATCAGCCGTGGCATATACGCATATTCCTCCAGGCTAAAGACGACAAAAGCCTGCTGGTCCCGGCAGAGGAGGTCTGGAAGGCCCGATCCCAGACCGCCACCTTCCTCAAAAGAAAGATCAAAAACCCCCAGGAACACCTCCTGGCAGACCTGGGCACCGCATCCCGGATCTCCCCCGAGATCGAACGGTGCCTGATGGCCGCCTGCCCCTCGAGCCTGGAGCTACAGACCGAAGAAGCCTACAGGTTCCTCCGGGGATCGGCCCCCCTCCTGGAACAGAGCGGGTTTGGGGTCCTCCTGCCGTCGTGGTGGGAGAAACGGTCCGATCGGATCGGCCTGAAACTGAAGCTGAACCTGAACCTGGGGTTGGGGGTGGAGGAGGGAGCAATAGATCTAGAGGACGAGACCGAACCCGACCTTCAGATTAGCCAGGTCCCCTTCGGCCTGAACTCCGTCGTCGAGTACGACTGGAAGCTCGCCCTCGGCGACTCCGACCTCACTGAACGAGAGCTACGCCACCTCATCGACCTCAAAGTCCCCCTCGTCCAGGTCCGGGGCGAATGGGTGGAGCTTCCTTCTGGAGAGATCGAGGCTGCCATCAGGTTCTTCGAGAAGAGGCGGCGCGAGGGGGTACCAGAGACCGTATCCCTGGAGGAGGCGATCCGCCTGGCCCTGGGCGCCGAATTGGCCATGGAAGGCGACCTACCCGTCCTGAAGGTGGAGGCTGAAGGCCAGATCCGGGATATGCTGGATCGCCTCGACGGAAAGGGAAGGGGCGAGATCGAGGACGTCGAAGTCCCCGCAACCTTCAGGGGAACCCTCCGCCCGTACCAGGCCAAGGGCCTCTCCTGGCTCAGCTACCTCCACCAGCTTAGGTTCGGCGCCTGCCTCGCCGACGATATGGGCCTGGGAAAGACCGTGGAGCTGATCGCCTTCCTCCTCCACCAACGGGCGTCGCAAACCGGCAGGCCCTCCCTTCTGATCTCGCCCATGTCGGTGGTGGGAAACTGGCAACGGGAACTCGACCGGTTCGCCCCATCCCTCCGGGTCCTGGTCCACCACGGGGCAGACAGGCTCACCGATGACGAATTTGCAAACGAAGCGAAAAGCCACGACCTCGTCATCACCACCTACGCCACAGCCCAGCGGGACGAAGAAGCCCTGTTGACGATCTGCTGGCAGAACCTCGTCCTCGACGAGGCCCAGAACATCAAAAACCCCCAAGCCAAACAGACCAAGACGGCTAAAAAGCTCCAAGCCGACCAGAGGATCGCCCTCACGGGAACCCCGGTGGAAAACCGCCTCTTGGAACTCTGGTCGATCATGGACTTTTTAAACCCCGGCTACCTGGGGCCGGCGAAGAAGTTCCACGAGACCTTCGCTCTGCCCATCGAGAGGTACCGGGACCGAGATCGAGCCGAACGGCTCCGGCGGATGACCCAACCCTTCATCCTCCGCCGTCTCAAGACGGACCCGGCCATCATCAAAGACCTGCCCGATAAGGTCGAGACGAAGGTCTACTACCACCTGACATCCGAACAGGCGACCCTCTACGGTGCCGTCGTCGAAGATATGCTAGAAAAGATCGAATACTCCGCCGATATCCAGCGCCGAGGCCTGATCCTCGCCGCCCTCACCAAGCTCAAACAGATCTGCAACCACCCCGCCCTCTTCCTCCAGGACGGAAGTGCTCTCGAGGGGCGTTCCGGAAAACTTACCCGCCTGGAAGAGATGGTCGAAGAGGTCCTGGCATCCGAGGACAAAGCCCTGATATTCACCCAGTTCGCGGGGATGGGCACGATGCTGAAACACCACCTCCAGGAGAAGGTCGGCTGCGAGGTCCTTTTCCTCCAGGGCAAAACCCCCAAGCTGCAGCGAGACGCCATGGTCGAGCGGTTCCAGTCCGACGGCGCCGGCCCTCCCCTCTTCATCCTCTCCCTCAAGGCAGGGGGGTTCGGCCTGAACCTCACCGCCGCCAGCCGCGTATTCCACTTCGACCGGTGGTGGAACCCGGCGGTGGAGAACCAGGCCACCGACCGAGCCTTCCGGATCGGCCAGCAGAAGAACGTCTTCGTCCACAAGTTCGTCTGCATGGGGACCCTGGAAGATCGGATCGACAAGATGATCGAGGAGAAGAAGGAGCTGGCTGAGGCGGTGGTCGGCGCCGGCGAGGCCTGGCTGACGCAGCTGTCCACTGAAGATCTCCGGCAGGTCCTGGCCCTGAGCCGGGAAGCGATCGAAGGAGATGATAGATGATGCCCGGCTACTGGGGATATTACGAGACGAGAAAGCCCATAGAGGTGGAAGATGGGATCAAGGCGAAGAGCAGACGGGGCGCTATCGGGGAGAAGTGGTGGTCGAAACGGTGGGTCGCCCTCCTGGAATCCTTCAAAATGGGAGCGAGGCTGGGGCGAGGCCGGTCCTACGCCCGAAAAGGCCAGGTCGTCTCCATCGACGTCCAGAAAGGTCTGGTCAGATCCCAGGTCCAGGGCGTCATGTCGCAACCTTACGATATCGAGATCCGGCTGGCTTCAATCTCCGACGACCACTGGGAGAAGGCGGTGGACGCCATGGCCTCCAAAGCGATCTTCGCGGCAAAGCTCCTCTCCGGAGAGATGCCAAAAGATATCGAGGAGGCCTTCGTCGATGCGGGTTGCTCCCTATTCCCGAAGAAAAAGGATATCAAGACCGACTGCTCCTGCCCCGACTGGGCCGACCCCTGCAAACACATCGCCGCCGTCTATTATATCTTGGCCGAGAAGTTCGACGAAGACCCCTTTCTGATATTCAAGCTTCGGGGAAGGACCAAGGAGGAGATCGTCGAAGCCCTCCGAGAACGGCGCGCATCGACCATCCCAGAGGACGAAGTCGAGGCCCCAGAAGACGAGAGCCCACCCTTGGACGAGCGGCCCCTCGAAGAACGGATCGACCGGTTCTGGGAGCTCGGCGACGAGCTGGATCTGGTGGCACCTCGACCTCGCCCGCCAGAGGTCCCGGGAGCCGTCCTCAAGCGGCTCGGCGACGCGCCCGTTTCCATCGACGGCGCCAACCTCGCATCCTGTCTTCCAAGAGCTTACGAGGTGGCAGGGAGGGCGGCCCGGGATATGGCGGCCAAGAACAGGAACCTGGATCTCATCTGAAGGCGGGTGCGCCCCACCCCTTGGGCGGTCCGGTCGTCTTGCGCCCTATCGTCTTGCGCCCTACATCCTGTCTGGCGAGGCCGCGATCCCCGCAGAACCGCCCGACCGGAAGGGAGGGCGGCGCAAGAGGCAACGACCCCCCGGCCCCGCCAGCATGCTATCGATATACTGGGCCGCCTATCCCCCTCCTTCAAAAAGGCACTTATATTAAAGAAGAGGAGTGATACAATAAAATGGCCCGACGAATAGTTTTGCGCGCGGAGTTCTTCCGGGAAGACGCTTTTTTTGTAGGTCTCGCCCCAGAGCTTGACGTCTCCAGCTTTGGGGAGAGTCTGGATGAAGCAAAACGGTCCCTGGAAGAGGCGGTGCTAGCCTTTTTAGAGGAGTGCGAGGCGATGGGGACACTTGATGAGGTCCTCCAAGAAGCAGGGTTCCGCTGGGAAGGGGATCTCTGGATACCCCGTCCGCCTCGAGCCGCACAGCTCCTCTCTCTAAGTTAGATACAGGATCATCTGCTGCCAGAGCAAGGGAGATGGAAGACGATTCTCGGTTCGATACAACCTTCTCGGTTCGATACAACCTTCTCGGTTCGATACAACGACACGATCAGGTATACAATCCCCGCAGAACCGCCCGACCGATAGGGAGGGCGGCGCAAGAGGCAACGACCCCCCGGCCCCGCCAGCATGTTATCGGCTCGCAAGGCCGCCTTCCCCCCCCCTTCCAAAAAGCACGCATATTGATGAAGATCGCCGGTTGTACCGCTGCCTGCTACCTCTTCTCCGATTCGCCGCCCCCAATCCGGGCATATCCCTCTGAAAGCGCCTCAAGAACCTCCCTTTTGAAGGCCTCAAAGTCCCCAAGCCGCTCAGTTGCCATCTCGTAGACGATTCTGTCGTCTATATGCCCATACCTGTCCACCAGGATATTTCGAAATCCTTTCATCCTCTTGGTCTTATCCTTCATGCTCTGAGAGATGATCCCCGCCCCGGCCAGCTTCTCGAAGAGGTCGTCTTCTTCGGCCGGAAGCCCCAGCCTCAGCCCTTTGACCAGCAGGTGGCAGACGTCGATAACCGTCTCAATGGAGATCTGGAGCAGCCGCTCACACGCCCGCTTCTTCTCTATATTCTGGTACTCGTCAAAGCTGGCTGGTGCGATCTGCAGAAGCTCCCTCTGGTAGCCTTCAAGCTCGTCGATCTTGGCCAAGATCCGTTCATGGTCCAGCACGGGCGACCTCCTCCAGATATTCTCGATAGATGTGCCTGTAGTCCTCGAAGGCCTGAGCCGTCCGGAAGGCGAGCTCGTAGAGCTGGTCCTCGTCCCTGCAGAAGAGAACCCTCCCCTCCTTGAGTACCCTTCTCCTGATGTAGAGGGGTAGGAGGCCGAAGACGTGGAGATCGAGGTTCAGGCCGGCGTAGTCGAAAAGCTTCCTGGATAGGGCCAGCCGGTCGGCCTCTTCAAGATGGAGGACCAGGCAGACGTCGATATCTGAGCTGGCCGTCGCCTCTCCAAGGACGGTGCTTCCGAACTGGATGACCGCCAGAACCTCAGGGTCCTCTGCAGCCGCCTCTAGGAGCCTCTTCAAGTCTGCCTCGCCTCGACGGGCCGTCTGCTGGCCGTTCTCGGCTTGCGATCTCATCGGAATCTCCTTATGCTGTCAGTTTCAGTTGTCTTGGCGACCGATATTGATATAGATGCGATTAGTTCAAGGTCAATTAGGTCTTGCGTATCCCACGTTGCCCACATGTGTGAGATTCGCCCACATCAGTTGTGTGAGATACTTGCATTGGTCATCGGTTAAGGAATGGTTTAAATAGTCTTGATGATTTTTAATGCCTCTCCCATTATACTTGCAGTAGCATAACTTTATTAATAACATGTATCTACTATGGGCCACTGATATATAATTCG
>JARFPK010000068.1 GCA_029167045.1 Candidatus Methanocrinis natronophilus | reverse complement strand
ATCCGGGAGGGGATGACGGTTTCGAAGGCTCAGAGACGCAAACAGCATAGCTGGGGATTCTATCAGCTCAGGCAGTTCGTCAAGTACAAGGCAGCGATCGCTGGAGTTCCAGTGGTCTACATCGACCCTGCCTATACGTCCCAGGAATGCCCCGTTTGTCATCATATATCCCGGTCAAACCGACCTACTCGAGATCAGTTTGATTGTGTCTGCTGTGGGTTCTCTGGCCCTGCTGACAACGTCGCAGCTCGAAACATAGCTGCAAGGGTGGCTGTCAACCTGCCCATCGTGGCCCGATTTTTTGCGGAGCCGCAAGCCCCCCCATACTGGCGAGCCTCATGCCCGCCAATTCATTGGCGGGTAGTTGACCCTATACTACCCCCCGCTGGTATCGGGCCCACAACGGCAGAGTGGACCTCTATTATACCAGGGGCGGGATAGCCATCGGCGTTCCGATACCGTTGAACAGGATCGCCTTCGTCTAGGCGAGAGCTCTTCTTTCCGGGATCTGATGCCCCGATCTCCGGGGCATACTCCTTCTTTTTGTTCTTCTGCGTGATTTGCCGCCCCGGACGGTCTGGAGGTTTGAGACGCCCAGGCATACTCCTCATCGGCTGGCTGAACTCTTAGTCTGCCGGGGATTTAGTGTTATGTCGCCTCAAATTGATCCTTTTTTATGTATACGATTCAGGAAAGTTTCATAAATAATGGATGATTTAGGTGGTGCGTTGGGAAATTAAGCGTCTTAATTGGCAGGATTTATTAATTAGGCCTGGAGCTGGCAATTAGATGGAGGAACGTAACGACCGCCACCTCGATAGTCCGAAGGTGGTTTGTGACGGCGGAAGGGTGGTGGCGAGAGCGAAGGCCTTATTCGGACGAGGCGCCTTTCTCTCCAACTATCTGATAGCTTTCCTCCTCATCCTAACCCTCAACTTCACCCTTCCCAGGTTGATGCCCGGAGACCCCTTCCAGGCGATATACGGGGAAGAGGCGCTCCTCGCCATGACACCCCAGCTGAAGGCCCAGCTCGTCGAGAGGCTCGCCCTGGATCAGTCGATGGGCCAGCAGTTTCTGGCCTACCTCCTCTCCCTTGCGGGCGGCGACCTGGGCCACTCCTACTACTACAACCAGCCGGTCCTTTCAGTCATACTGGACTTCCTCCCCTGGACGCTCCTCTTGACGGGGTCGGCTCTGGTGATATCCACCCTTCTGGGCCTCTTCCTGGGGATCGAGTCCGGATATCGCAGGGGAAAGCGCCTCGACAAAACCCTCCTTGCCGGGCTCATGTTCCTCAACGGCTTTCCCGACTTCTTCATGGGGATCGTCCTACTCCTGGTCTTCGGGGTGGTCCTGGGACTCATTCCCTTATCCGGGGCCCTCACCCCCTACAGCGGCCTATCGGGCCTCCCCCTGGCCATCGACATCCTCCACCACCTTCTGACACCCTTGGCGGCCCTCGTTCTGGTGAGGGTCACCTCGTCGTACCTTCTCACCAGAAATACCATGATCACCACCCTAAAGGAGAACTTCATCCTCGCCGCCAGGGCGAAGGGCTGCTCTGAAGGAAAGATCAAGTACAGACACGCGGGGAGAAACTCCCTCCTCCCGGTGGTGACGGCCACAGGCCTCTCCATCCCCCAGATGATAACGGGAGCCCTCTTCGTCGAGATCGTATTCTCCTATCCCGGCGTCGGCCTCCTTCTTTACAACTCCCTGCTCACCAGGGACTACCCCCTCATCCAGGGGATCCTTCTGATGGTTACGGTCGTCGTCCTGGCCGCAAACCTGGTGGTGGACCTCCTCTATTCAAGGCTAGATCCGAGGGTGAGCCATGCACGTTAGCATCTGGCGCGAGGTTGCCAGGAGCAACGTCGGGAGGGCGGGGCTCCTCCTCATCGGGGCGATGGTCGTCCTCGCCATCTTCGCCCCCGTCCTCACCCCTTACACTCCACGAGAGAATACCAGCACCCCCGCCTTCAGCCCCCCCTCGGGGGATCACTGGCTCGGGACGAACGACGCCCGTCAGGACATCTGGACCCAGCTCCTCTACGGCGCCAGGACTTCTCTATCCGTCGCCTTCGGAGTCGCCCTCCTCTCCGGGTTCATCAGCGTCCTCATAGGGGGGACGGCGGCGATCTTCGGCGGCCTCTACGACCGGTTCTGGATGAGGGTCGTCGACGCCACCGTGGCCATCCCCGACATCATCGTCATAATCCTGGTGGCTGCGTACCTGCGGCCGAACGTCCTATTCATGATCCTCCTCCTCTCCGCCCTCTCGTGGCCGGGGGGGGCGAGGGTGATCCGGGCCCAGACCCTCACCCTCAAGGAGAGGATGCACGTCTCTGCCGCCAGGACCTTCGGGGCCGGACCCTCCCATCTCCTCCTCCGTCACCTCATCCCCGACCTGGGACCGATCCTGGTGGCGACGATGATCCAGGACGCCAGGAGGGCGGTCTTCATGGAGGCGGGGCTCTCGTTCCTCGGGATATCCGACCCTTCGGTGATGAGCTGGGGTAAGATGATGCAGTACGCCAGGGTCTTCACCTATCTGGAGGTCTGGAAGTGGTGGCTCCTCCCTACGGGGATCGCCCTCTCCATCACCCTCATAGGCCTCAGCTTCATCGGCTTCGCCCTGGAGTCGGCCCTCGACCCGAGGCTCCGGGAGAGGGAGAAGGTACATGATGGAGGGATCTGAAGATGCTTGAAATCTCTGAATTGAAGGTCTCCTATCAAGGCCACGAGATCCTCGCCGGGATCGACCTTGACCTCTCCCAGGGCGACTCCATCGCCATCATAGGGGAGTCGGGAGCCGGAAAGACCACCATGGGCCTGGCCCTGATGGGCCTCGTCGAGGGGAGGGTCTCGGGGAGGATATTTCTCGATGGAGTGGATATCGCAGCCCTGGACGGTCGGGAGCGTCGAAAGATCCGGGGGAAGGATATGGCCATGGTCTTCCAGAACGTTGAGGACTCCCTCGACCCCCTCATGACCGTCTCCGACCAGATCGGTGAGGCGATCTCTGTCCACCAGGATCGGGGAGATCTCCGGGATGTCGAGGGTCGGGTCCTTCGCCTCCTGGCATCCGTGGGGCTCGAAGAGCAGAAAGGTGGATCGTACCCCCACCAGCTGAGCGGGGGTGAGAAGCAGAGGGCCCTCATCGCCATGGCCCTCGCCAACGACCCCCAGGTCCTGATCCTGGACGAGCCGACGGCTTCCCTGGACGCCGTTACGAAGTCACAGATCACAAAGCTCCTGCTGGAGAGGATCAGAGGAAAGGTCGCTCTCGTCATAACCCACGACCTATCCACCGCCGCCAGGCTGACGGGGAGGATGGCGGTCCTCTACGCCGGGAGGATCGTCGAGATCGGCGAGACCTCCGACCTTCTGGAGAACCCCCGCCACCCCTACACCAGGGGTCTCATCAGGTCGTCACCGAACATGACCACCACAAAGGACCTCCAGGGGATACCGGGGAGGATGGTCCACGGAGTCTCTGGCTGCCCCTTCAGCGGGAGGTGCACCCAGAGGATCGACGTATGCGATAAGGAGGCGCCCCCCCT
This sequence comes from Candidatus Methanocrinis natronophilus, assembly GCA_029167045.1. GTDB lineage: Archaea > Halobacteriota > Methanosarcinia > Methanotrichales > Methanotrichaceae > Methanocrinis > Methanocrinis natronophilus. Next base: position 4,958 of record JARFPK010000068.1, on the reverse strand, counting down.
GGTGGAGGTGGGGGATAGAATGATCGCCTGCCACCGGGGCGGGATCGTCCCTCTCCTGGAGCTATCGGGGGTCAGGACGAAGTTCGGGAGTTTCGTCGCCGTCGACGGCGTCGACCTAACCCTCTACGAGGGGGAGACGATCGCCCTCGTCGGTGAGAGCGGCTCCGGCAAGACGACCCTCGCCAAGACGGTCATCGGCCTCTTCAGCCACCAGGTGGGAGAGATCAGGCTGGAGGGGGTGCCCCTGGCCCGGAGGGACCGGGGTTTCTACAGAAGGGTCCAGATGATATATCAGAACCCCAAGGAGTCGATCAGCCACCGGATGGACGTCTTCGATGCCGTCAGCGAGCCCCTGGCGGTCCAGAAGGTGGGGGGACCCGCCGAGAGGGCCGCCATCGTCAAGAGGGTCCTGGAGGAGGTGGAACTCTCCTCCGACGACGCCTTCCTGAGAAAGTACCCCCACCAGATCAGCGGCGGCGAGGCCCAGAGGGTGGCGATCGCCAGAGCCCTCGTCCTCGACCCCAAGCTCCTCATCGCCGACGAGCCGACCTCGGCCCTCGACGCCTCCGTCCAGGCGAAGATCCTGAAGCTTCTTTTGAACATCCAGGAGAAGAGGGGGCTTGCCATCCTCTTCATAACTCACGATATAGCCCTCGCGAGGAAGGTGAGCGACAGGATGGCGGTGATGCTATCTGGAAAGATCGTCGAAGAGGGTCCGACGGGAGACGTCACCACGAGCCCTCTCCACCCCTACACCATGAGGCTTCTGGAGGTCGCCCCCGACCTGGCCCCGGCGAGAGGGGCGAAAGTTACGGGTCGGGCGGGAGGCGGCGCTTGGACCATCTCGGAGCCGCTTCCCCTCCGGGCGAGGGAGCTCTGATCGAGAAACCAAAAACCCAAAAGCCTTAAAAAACCACGAAAAGACCCGGGCTTATTCTTCGATCTCGTCCATCAGCCTCTCCATGATTAGGGAGGCGGCCCGGTAGAGGAAAGCTTCCGTCCTGCCCACCGCCTCTTCGCCCCCGAGCCTCCCTGTGACCATCTCCTCTACGATCCTTTCGCACTCGTCCCTGATCTCGGCGATATTGGAGGTGGGTGGAAGCTCCCTCAGGCATTCGGAGAGGTCCAGGAGCTGGTCGACCTTCAGGTCCACCGCCCTCTCGATCCACTCCTCTCTGTCACAGGCGTCCCGCCCCCCCCGCAGCTTCCTGATCTCGGCGAGGAAGGGGTCTGGGTCATAGGTTCCTGAATCGATCTTGGCATCGGGCATGACTTCAACTTCTCTGGCGCTCCTCCGATACCTTAAAGGGAGCTTTTCAGCTAAATAATTGTGCCGGATATGGAAGGTCCGAAGGGGATATGATATCATGGGATCGCGGCGTAGGATCATGGCGTCGATGATCGAACATATCCCCCATAGGCGATTTCTGGGGCCATGAGGCCTGAGAGGATGAATCGATCTCCGCGATGCCGGAAGATGTGGCGGCCTGGCGGGATCATCTCATGGATGACCCCGCCAGTGGTTATAGTGGTTATTCTTCTCGGAAAGATCGAGCTTACCAGTACGGGCCGCTGGGGGGCGGATAAGCCACAGGGGGTTCGTGATGCGGATAGAAGCTGAAGACATCGACGGTCACCCTGTTGGATACCTGGCCGTCTACGATGAAGTAGAGCTGGTGGCGTCCCGGCTTATCTGCATAGAAGCCAAGCTGGGAGGTTCCGGCAAAGAAGCTGAAGCTGTTCGCCGAGACCTTTGCGAAGGGGTCTATCGCGTAGAGACATCCTCTGCCGCCCCGGCTCGAAGTCGCCAGGAGGGTGAGGGTCGATCCCAGGGGGACCTGGGCGTATTGGGTCCAGCTCCCGTCCCCGAGGATCCAGAGGGTGTTGGCCCCGTATGTCGGATAGGTCTTATACTGGACGTAGGGGACGGGCTGCATCGAATAGCTGAAGTAGACCGTGGTGGGGGTCTTGCTCCAGGGATCGGGCTTTCTTGGCGGTTCTATATGTTTCATCGAGGAGGATGACCATCCGGTCCACGAATAGTACTGGGAGAATCTCAGGTCAAAGGAGCCTCTTTGTGGGGGATCGCCTCCTACCCACGGTCTTCCTATCCCCATATCAAATAGCATCTCTGCTTCAGCTTCTCCTGGTCGCATCCCAACGCCGCCCCTCCCATCGAAGGCTGAGGCACAGCTCAATAGAGATATGATGACGACGGCAGATATCAGAATCTTCTTCATTCCCGGTTCACTCCATTGTATCCGATGCTCGCCGAGCCCACCGAGGCTACGGCTCTCGTCTCTAAGAAACTCTGGGGCTGTACGGATAAGAACTTATCATTTATGTAGGATCAACATTAATCTGATATATGTCGATAGATCGTCTCTTCGAGGTCCAGGATGGATTTTGTCCTGGAAGCAGCCTCCAGGAGGATGTAACCTGAAAGAGGCAGGAAACGATTTTTATAAGATGGGAAAATCGAGCAGCAGGCGGATCAGCACCGATATTCGGTTCCCCCACTTCCTTGGGAGAAACCCTTTGAGTGGTTATCTGTTCCGCCCCGAGCCCGACTCAAAGATCGTCAGAATGCAAGCACAGCGCTGTCCTTTTGCACAGCGTCTTTAATGGAACCCGAAAGCGCCATCAGATTGCCGGGCCTGGTGCCTGCTCTGCGAGAGCTTTGGGCCGCATCTCGCCCTTGGCGAGGAGACTCGGATTTGGCTGATTAGGTATATGCATCGCCTGTTACGGCGTGCAGATCTTCGACCCCGTTGGTCTTCAGCCGTTCCATTTTTACCGGATGCTGCCCCGAGGAGAGCACCTCTCAGGTCTGGCCTGAAGAGCTTGCCGGTATTTCTTCCCCGTTCTTACAGCGCGAAATGCGGCAAAGGTTATATATAATCGTTATCTATATTTGTAGTTTGCGGTTGAGTCGCCAAGATATCATCTTCTGCTCAGTCGTCGCCTCTTCCCTCGATCGAAAAGAGATGGCCTCCAACACCATGGGCGGTCTAGATTCAGGATGACCGACCTATCCTCGCCTATCGATATCGTCGATGGCCTTCACTACTCCATCCCACTGGGGGCAGTAGCTTACCTGATCGGAGTAATCTTCGATATCCGTGCAGTTGATGCTCCACGGGTGTAAGAATAATATGCCTCGTCGCTCGGGATCGCTCTTGACAAACTCCACGATATTGAGGTCGAGGTCGTCTACCAATACGTCGGAGGGTATCTTCTGCTTTTCACCGGTCCGGGCACGGTAGTAACCTTTCAGGGTCGGGAAATGGATATTCAGCCACCGTCTGGTAGCCTCTTCTGCGTTGGGGCGCCGGGCGGTGACTACAAAGACCTCATGATGGGCCAAATACCTTATACCCCACTGAGATCCCTCTATTAGCGGCAAATTTAAAGTGTATTCCGCATCTGCCAACCGCCTGCCGATCTCAGACCATAATTCCTTCCCTTCAAAGGTCCAGCGTGCACGATCGATGTCGCTCTTCAGATATTTCAGGCCGTATTCTTCTTCAATAAATTTCAAGGCGGCAGCGACTTGATCAGCCAAGACGCCGTCGATATCCACTGCGATCTTCAAACCTATAGCCTCCAGCTAATTCCTTTTAAGGGACGTCCCGAGGGGCAACCTCTATCTTATAGGCTTCTGCCCTCTCGCTTGAGCTCGCCTCCGCCGTTCATCTTGTTTCTTCTTCCGCTCTTTCTCTTTAGCAGTGATATCCTTCTTTTTGAAGAGTTTGATCATGACGGATACCTCACCATATATCACGAATAATGATCATCTTGGGTCTTATCGTATAAAATTATTCTTACGCCAACATCCTATCCTCCGATAGAGGAGCTCGTCGGATCAGCCACCACCTTCATCTCTCCCCCGATGCTGAGACGAGAGGAGGTGGCTGAAGGGCAGATGATCTGCTGCCCCCTGACTGGCTCTCGTCCGGCATCGTCCGCATCATCACCCTGTCTTTCGGAGGAGGAGAAAGTCGGCCAGCCCTTCCATCTCCTTTACGATCAGGTCCAGCTCCGTTCCCGAAAGCCCCGCCCTGAAGATCTCCTCCGTCTCGGGGATCGCCGCCGCCACCCTCCTTCCGTCGAGGGATTCCATCATCGCCGCCTTCCTCTCGTCGTCGACCCGGTTGAGGACGAAGTAGAGGGGCTTGTTGATCTTCTCGGAGATCTCGGCGATCTTCTTGGAGAGGAGGATCGACTCGAAGGAGGGGTCCAGGACGGCGAGGATGGCGTCGCACCCTGCCTCCACACCACGACCGAAGTGCTCTATCCCCGCCTCGGTGTCGACGATCACCATCTCCTTCTCGCCGACCGAAAGGTTGTCGAGGAAGTTTCTGGACAAAGAACCCATGGGGCAGGCGCAACCCTCTCCGAAGTCGTGGATCTTCCCTATGGCGAGGAGCTTGATCCCATCCTTCTCCGCCGTCGCCTCAGGGGGGATCTCGTCTATCGTCCATCTCCCATCGAAGAAACCAGGGCCTTCGCCGCCTTGAGACGGCCTGCCCATCTTCTCCTTAACTCCCCTTCTTCCGCCGAAGTGGTCCATGAGGGTGGGAGGAAGCTCCATCCCCAGCTGCCGGTGGAGGCCGTAGTTCGACTCGTCGCTGTCGGCCACCAGAACCCTGTATCCTCTCTTTGCCATGCTCTTCGCCAGGAGCGCTGCGACGGTGCTCTTGCCGCTGCCGCCCTTTCCGCATACTAAAACTTTCATCCAGATTCACATCCCTTATAGCGGCGGGGTGCAGGGGTAGAGAAAACCCCGGTCTTTAGGCCGGGGATGAATCGTACCCCGCCTTAAGCCACGAATCTTTAAATACTATAGCAGCATAAGTGAGTATAATGCTTAAAGCCTTCAAATATAGGATCTATCCGACAAAAGCACAGCGGTCTAAGATGGAACAGACCTTGGAGCTGTGCAGATGGACCTATAA
>JARFPK010000067.1 GCA_029167045.1 Candidatus Methanocrinis natronophilus | reverse complement strand
CATTGGTCATCGGTTAAGCCCACCACTCCTCTGTAAATCGCTTTCTAGTCACATGCGGATCAACCGCCTCACTCATACTAAATTCTAAAGATGCTTTTAAGGAAGTTTCTAATCCCATATGACTAAGGACGATAGCCAGTAAAGAACTTGCGTTTTCCGTAAAGATATTGCTCCATCTAAGGGTGGTGAATCTTGCCATCTTAACCTCGGGATTTATGGCTCGCAGAACTTTATAAATTTTCCTACTTATTATTAGCGTAAGTATAGCTATCCAGATCATGGCCTCTATCACTTGTGGATTGGACGTAGGAACCATATCAAGTGCGTACCTGCTCTTGAGTTCTTTAAACAGGATCTCGATCTCCCACCGGGCCCCGTAGAGTCTCGCTACTTCTTCAGGTTCCAACAACTCTGGAGAGATATTTGTGACATACAAATGATACTTATCTTCATCCTCGTTGTATATTTCCACCAGCCTGAACCGCTCGATCTCCTTTTTCTCCTTGCCTCGATAAGCTCGGCGGCTGAACTTCACCTCAACTTCGACATCTAATACCTGTCTCTTTAAGTCCTTCAATACATCCTGAAGATGCATTCCTGGAACGTCGATGCTTCTGCCTCGACAGGTACGATGGGTTTCGATGATGAGTGGATTAGCGTTGCTTTTCAGCCTCGAAACGAAGTATCCGCCATTCTCCTTGATCCGAGTGAACATCTGATACTTGTAGAACCCCAGGTCAATAAGCGGGATCCGGTCCTTTATCCATGGCCCAATCTTGGGTAGTGCACTCGTTTCATTGAAGAGGCGCCCTGAATGTCATCAGTTCTTTGATGGTCCAGACGTGATCAACGAGTCCTTCAGCCATCGCGGGAGTTCTCTGCATCCATCTCTTTCTACCTTGATTGACCTCTAACCCCAGAGACTTATGAGGTTTGACGAAATTGTACCATGCTTGGAAGAAGTCCAGAGCGTGAGTATGCCTTCTCAGGATTTTGCTGCAATTCATGCTCTTGCGCACGAATCTCGCTATAGAGTTGCGAATTGAGAGATTTATTCCTATAATTATTTATAATACTCTACTACCCGCCCCGCCGGGATAAGGTTAAATGCAAATAAGGATCTCAAGCCTCTTTCATGCCGGGCAGAAGATCCTCCAGCTACGCCTTCATGGCCTCAGAGAAGCCCCTGATCGGAAAGACGATACCGGATATGTTCGACGAGATCGCCGAAAAGTACCCCGAGAACGACGCCATCGTATCGATCCACCAGGGGCTGCGCTATACATACAGGGAGCTCCAGGCCGAGGTCAACCGGGCGGCGAAGGGGTTTATCGCCCTGGGCCTACAGAAGGGGGACCGTCTGGCCATATGGGCGACGAACATCGCCGAGTGGGTCATCTGCCAGTTCGCCACCGCCAAGGTGGGGATCGTCATGGTGAACATCAACCCCGCCTACCGGACCTCCGAGCTGCTCTACGCCCTCAAGCAGTCGGAGACCCAGGCCCTCTTTCTCATCGACCGGTTCAAGACCTCCGATTACATCAGCATGTTCTTCGAGGTCTGCCCGGAGGCGGCGCAGGCAGAGCCAGGCAAGATATCCTGCGAGAGCCTGCCCTTCCTCAAGACCGCCGTCCTGATCCGGGGAGAGGAGAGGCCGGGTATGCGCACCTGGGAGGAGGTCCTGAAGATGGGCGAAGAGGTCGGCGACGACGTACTCCGGGAGGAGCAGGAGAGCCTCGACTTCGACGACCCCATCAACATCCAGTACACCTCCGGGACGACCGGATTTCCCAAGGGGGTCGTCCTCACCCACCATAACATCTTAAACAACGGCTACTTCATCGGCGAGTGCATGAAGTTCACCGATAAAGATCGTCTCTGCATCCCCGTCCCCTTCTACCACTGCTTCGGGATGGTCCTTTCGAACATGGCCTGCATGACCCACGGGGCGACGATGGTCCTCCCCGCGGAGTACTTCGACCCCGCTTCGACCCTCGTCGCCGTCGAACGGGAGCGGTGCACCGCCCTCCACGGCGTCCCCACCATGTTCGTCGCGGAGCTGGAGAACCCCGACTTCGACAAGTACGACCTTTCGAGCCTGCGGACCGGGATCATGGCTGGCTCCCCCTGCCCGACGGAGTACATGAAGAAGGTGAGCACCCTCATGAACATGAGGGAGGTGGTGATCACCTACGGCCAGACGGAGGCCTCCCCCGGGATCACCATGTCCTCCACATCCGACTCCCTGGAGCGTAGGGTCTCCACCGTCGGAAAGCCGATGCCCTTCACCGAGGTGAAGATCACCGACCCCAAGACCGGAAAGATCATGCACCGGGGGGAGACCGGCGAGATCTGCGCCCGGGGGTACGCCATCATGAGGTGCTACTACAACAACCCCGGCGCCACCGATAAGGCGATCGATAAGGAGGGGTGGCTTCACACCGGCGACCTGGGGGTCCTGGACGACGAGGACTACTGCAAGATCACCGGGAGGCTGAAGGACATGGTGATCCGGGGCGGCGAGAACATCTACCCCCGGGAGATCGAAGAGTTCCTCTACACTCACCCCGATATCAGCGACGTCCAGGTGATCGGCGTCCCCGACGCCAAGTACGGCGAGGAGCTGATGGCCTGGATCAAGCTGAAGGAGGGGAGGGCCCTCACCGCCGAGGAGGTGTTGGCATTCTGCAAGGGGAGGATCGCCCACTTCAAGATCCCCCGCTACATCAAGTTCGTCGACGGCTTCCCCATGACCGTCACCGGCAAGATTCAGAAGTACAAGATGAGGGAGGAGTCGATAAAGGAGCTGGACCTGGAAGAGATAGCAAGGACGGAGACGGCCTAGGACGGAGACGGCCTCAGGGCGAGGCGGGGTGGGCAGGAGCCTCGCCCCCGGCGGCTTATGCCGTCACCTTCCGCCGTAGCTTCGGACGTGCTCCCAGCCCCGGCGGAGCGCCTCTTCACCACCGCCTCTGGCATATATCGAGGGGTCCCTCCTCCCGTAGAGCTCCCGGTCCTCCCCCACGGGGCAGACCTTGATGCAGACCCCGCAGGGCGAGACCCCCCGCTTCGCTAAGGAGGCGCTGTAGGCGGTGCAGGCTATCTTGTCGGTTATCCCTGCCGGGTAGTCCCGATCGTCCAAGGCGCCAGCGGGGCAGAGCCGGACGCACCTCATGCACCGGGTGCAGAGGTCTTCGGGTATCAACGGGTCGGCAGGAAGCTCCGCCGCCGTGAAGACGGAGCCGAAGCGGGCCCGGGGGCCAAACTCCCTCGTCAGGAGGACGTTGTTCACCCCGAAGGTCCCCAGGCCCGCAAGGTAAGCGGCGTGCCGGTGGGAGAAGAAGGCGACGGGGTTCTTCAGGAGCGCCTCGACGTCGGCGTACCCGTCCCGGGGGACGAAAGCCGAAGGAAACCCCCGGCCGTTGAGGAAGTTTGCGATCCGGTAGGTGTACTGGTCGAGGAGGATGTTGACGGTCCGGTAGAGCTCCCGGTACCATATCGAGGGAGAGGTCTCCAGGGCCGGTAGAGTGATGGGAAGGCCGATGACGACGACCGACCTCGCCTCGGGGTATATCGCCTGGGGCCAGAACTCCTCGGGGACCCAGGGCTCGAAGGGGGCCATCGCCCAGCGGTCGACGGACGCGACCCCCACCAGGGGGATCTCCATCCCCCGGCACCGTTCCAGGAGGGCTTCTTTCAATTCAGCGATCATGACGGGCACCTATCCCCTTGAGGCTTCAAGCTCCTTGAGACTCCACGGTCCACGATACTCCATTCCTCTTACTTCCTGTTGAGGCGGGCTTTAAGCTCTCAAGAAATTCCAGAGCGGGAGGATCGCGAGGATCGCGAAGAGGAGGCCGTACCAGTACCATTCGAGGCTCAGGAGGGGCGGCCAGAGCTTTGCGATCATCAAGGTAAAGGCGGCGACGCTGAACTTCGTCAGCGCCATGTCGATGCATGTGAACTTGCCGATCTTTTGGTTGGCCCAACCGAAGATGCTCATGGCTCATAAATTTCTCTGGGAGATTATATATCCCTTCGCCTCCGGCCCGCCCGCGGCCAATCCAGCCAATGCGGCCAATACGAAGACCTCCGCCGCTCAAGGCGCGGGGTGAAGATCGGATCTCCGCCGACGAAGGATCACCGCCGTCCGACCCAGATTAGGTGCGAAAATTTAAATATGTGGGACTTCTAAGAATTCCTTCATGATCTCGATCAGACCCTTTGAGGAGGGAGACGTCGAGGATCTCCAAAAGATCGAGGCCCTCTCCCCCCAGGGCGACGAAAGATGCGCCATGGGCGTCAGGAAAGAGGATGTAATCGCACGCTATCGGATGTACGACCGCTGGAAGATGGTCGTCGCCGAGGTGGACGGGAGGGTCGCCGGCTGGGCGGGGTGGACGGTGAAGGAGAGGGCCGGGGGAAGCGAGAGGTCCGTCTATCTGGCGGAGGTGATCGTCAGCCCGGAGTTTCGGAGGATAGGGGTGGCGAGGAGACTCGAGGAGAAGGCGGAGGAGGACGCCCGAAAGTCGGGAGCAGATCACCTCTATCTCTACGTCTACGGGCCGAACGGCGCTGCCAGGGTCCTCTTCGAAGGCCTCGGCTACTCAAAAATGGCTGAGGTCAGATCGATCGCAATCCCCACATACAAGAGGGCAAAGACTTCTGAGAGATCCACCGGCCTTTCGGTGGAGAGGATGAAGAGGGATGAGATCGGACCGGTGGTGGAGCTGATCAACGGCTACTACCGGGGCTGGAGACCTTTTGAGCCCTTCTCCCCTGAGAGCTTCGAGTCCCACCTTTCGAGGATCCCCGGCTACGGCCTCGAGAACTTCTGGGTCGCCAAGGAAGGGGTGGTGGGTGAGGAGAGGAAGAGGGATGAGGGGGATATAGTCGCCTGCGCCGGCCTTTGGGACTGCTCGACGGTCGCCGACTTCTGCTACGCCCGAGAGCCCCTCTCCTGGAAGGCGATGGGGCTTGTCTTGAGGTCTCTCTCCAGATTCACAAAAGTTCCCAAGAAAATCGTCAGGGAGGGCGAATACTTCAGGTTCCATTACCTGACGGACTACGCCTTCGATCGGAGAAATACCGCCGGGATGGAGAATCTCCTCAGCCACTTGAATAACGTACTTCTCGAGGAGGGGTGGGAGTATTTCGTCGCTTGTCTGGAGGAGCGGGACCCGGTCTTCCCTCTCCTCAAGAGGCGCCAGCCTCAGATCGAGACCTGGCACCTCTTCGCCAAGTCCTTAGACCGGCCCATGCCTGATTTCAGCCCGTTTTACGTGGACATAAGGGATATGATACTATGAACCGGCATCTAGGGGGGCGAGGAGGTCGGCGGCGGTCTCATACCGGCGGCATTTGCCCATCTTGCATTCCTCTGATGCCGCCAGGACCTCGGCTATGAACTCATCGGAGAACTGCCCCCAGGAGTCGGAGGCGTGCTCGAGACCATGATTTCTGGATCCGTCTTTTGGAGCCATCGATTCCACCTGTCACCATCAGCCATAGCTTCTACGACAAAAATATTTTCCCAATCTCCACCCGCCCTCCCCGCCCCCGGGCGGGACCGCCCGCCGCGGCGATGCCCCCAGGTGCGCCGCCGCCAGTTTGACCCAATTTATACTGATTTAAGGCCGGAGAGGGGTATTTCCTTTGCTATTCCATGCATTCACAAAATTGGAGTCGATTTCAATCGCCTTATTAAAACAACCGAGAGCATCGTCATACTTGCCCTGTTGATAGAGATCATCGCCTGTTTTATACGACTCAGCAGGATCTGACTCGTTTACTGCGGATAACTCATACTGCAGATCATCTATAGCCGCGCAAAATGTCCCTGCCAGCAGAACAACCGACGCCAAGATCCATCCGCGCCTCATCCGATACCTCTTCAACAGCTACAGATATTAGTCTCCAACCTTTAAAATTTGTTGTTCTCTTCTGCATCTGAAAGCTCAGTCTGCCCGGTCACGAACTATATTTAACTGGAGGGCTTACAAGCATCGGAGGGGCGATCGACCGATATTCTCATGTATAGGCCTTAATGGAGAAGCCGTCGATTACGGCATGGGATAGGGCAGATCCGCGAGATGTCTGCCTAACCCTCCTTAAATGTTGGAGATGGGGCTAAGGAATCTTGGAGACGACCGATGGAGATCAACGATCATGAAGTGCTGGAGAGTATCTACCCAGGCGGGAGGGCCGAGGCTGCGCCTCCAGCGCCCCCTCGGGTCCTCTTCACCACAGCCTACCGCAATCCGGGGGAGGGGTACGACTACATCGGCGCCAACTCCCGGTCGAGGTGGTTTAGGTTCCGCTGGCCGAGGGACCAGTCCTTCGGGCTGCGGTTCCTCCAGCAGAACGTCCCTGAGCTGGATATATCTGAGTTTCCCACCTTCGAGAGGTACAAAGAGAGGCTCGCCGAGGGGTGGGACGTCGTAGGAATATCCTTCTACATCAGCGAGACGGAGGAGGCCCTCGCCATGGCCGAGGCCGCCCGGGCCTCCGGGGCGGTTGGGGAGGTCTGGGCGGGCAACTACGGAGCCCTCACCCCAGCCGTCGAGGAGAAGTTCGACCGGGTATTCGTCGGCTACGCCGAGGATCAGGTTGCTGCCTACTTCGGCAGGAAGGTCGACGAGATCGTTCATCCTCCCCTCATCGAGCACCTCGCCGCCCCCTTCGGCCTTAAGCTGAACATCTACGGCGCCCTCTTCACCATCCGGGGATGCGCCGTCGGCTGCAAGTTTTGCCAGGCGACCTCCTTCTGCAGCCGGCCCAAGCCCCTCCCCCTGGAGTCGATCGAGAGGGTCCTCTCGTACTACCGGGACCACGGGATCAAAGTCGTCGTCATCGAGGACGAGAGCTTCGGCGCCGACCGCCGCCACGCCGACCGGGTCGCGGAGCTCCTCGACGAGTATGGGATGGTCTGGGGGTGCATGGCCAGGGCCGACTACCTGATAGATAAGATCGACGAGTGGGCAGAGATGAGGAGGCGGCCGTCCCGCGGTCTAGGGGGCAAGAACCCAGTCAGGGGCTTTGCGGGCGCCGCCATCGGTATCGAGAACTTCCACCAGGAGGTCCTCGACAGCGTCGCGAAGCGGGAGGGGGCCGGGGAGATCCTGGAGACGATCGAAAAATTGAAGAGCTACGGCCTGGGGGCCGTTGGCTACTACATGATCGGCTTTCCCACGGATACTGCAGCGTCGATAAGAGAGGACGTAGAGAGGCTCGCCTCCCTCAAGCTCGACCTGACCCAGATCTGCGTCCTAACCCCCCTCCCCAGAACGAAGCTCTGGGAGGAAGTCGTCGGAAGGTACGGGATATCCGACTCCGACTACCACCACTTCGACGGAAAGCACCTCGTCTGGAACCATCCGAATATATCTCCAGGAGAGATGGAGATCCTCCTCGACTGGTCGATGAGGAGGGTCAATCCCAGGACGGCGCCCCTGCGGTCCTCTGCGAGGATCTGGAGGAAGGCTTACCGCGAGGCCGGGGTCGCCGGGATAGGAGTGCTCTTATCCTGCCTCATCAGGGCGAACAGGTTCGACTACGGCGCCGGCCCGAGGATGCTGGATTTGGAGCGCCCCCAAAAACGGGTCTAACTGTTATTCAACCATCAAGATTATTTTCGCTACAATTTACTGCAATCTATAAGTATTATTATTTGCATAAATATACATATGAAATCGTTCACTCGAATCAAAAAGATAAATGGCCACGAATATATTTATGAGATAACCCCGTATTACGATAAAGAAAAATAAGAAGATTCGCCAGAAGAGCAAGTACCTTGGAAAGAACGTCAACGGGGTTGCGGTCAAGGTCCGCTCCGCTGACCAAATACCGAAGAAGGTGCTGTAGCATGGCGAATTTGTCCCGCTAAAAAAGATCGCGGAAGACCTGGAACTGGAAAAGGTCCTCTCTGGTGTCGTGCCTGGGAAAGAAGTCTGGCCGATTTTGACTTTGGCAATGAACTTCGCCACACGTCCTCGAGCACTGACCCATATTCAGAGCTGGTATGAAGGTACGATCTTATCTGAAGACCATCCGGATCTTCCTTTATCTTCCCAGAGCCTTTCTCGACTGTTAAGCCGTATCGGCGAAGGAACCGCGAATCTTGAGTTCTCCCGCAAACTCATTGAGCAGATATCGACGTGCAGCACTCTCGTCTACGACATAACCTCCTTGTCATCTTACTCTCAGAGGATCAGCCTTCTGGAATACGGTTATAACCGAGATGGTCTCGACCTGCCTCAGATCAACTTGTCCCTGATCGTCGATAAAGATCTGGGCATACCGGTAATGTACGATCTCTATCCGGGAAGCATTGCAGATGTATCTACGCTCAAGAACACTGTCAAGAAAATGAAGGCTCAGGGCGTTAGAAATTATACCCTGATCATGGATAGGGGTTTCTTCTCAACCGATAACATCGAGGAGATGGTCTCCGCCGACTTGTCGTTCATCATTCCGCCAACAAGCAATCTAAAGAACGTCAAGGAAGCGATATCTGCAATTCACAAGTGCATCGATGACCCTGACCATCTTAGGCTCTACGAAAAAGAACCGCTCTTTGTGATGCCCGTGAGCATTGATATAGGTGAGAATAGGTTGGATGGATACGCATTTTACGATCAGAAACGAGAGCAGCAAGAGAGAAACACCTTCTACAAGCGGTTATACGATCTGATGGAAGTGTTAAAATCCAAGAGCCTGAAACCTTGGATGAACCCTGGCGAGGTCTTCAGGGCAACAGCAAAGAGGGATGCGAAGTTCATCGAGTGGAAAGCGATAGACGGCAAGTTCCATGTATCTCTCAGAAAAAACGCGGTCTCTCATGCCGTTAATAAAATGGGCAAGTTTATTCTGCTTTATCGAGGCGAGTTTTCTTGG
>JARFPK010000066.1 GCA_029167045.1 Candidatus Methanocrinis natronophilus | reverse complement strand
CATAGAGTGCTTTCCTTCGGTACTTGATGACTACCACCAAGTGATAGTGAAGTGAGTACACAGAATGTGCAGATCGGTTGAGCTTGTATTTCATTGGATTTACCAGAATGTGTATATCCCATTATTCTCTTAAATAGTTATCGGTTAGCAGAAACAAAGGGAAGGACTCCGCTTTCATCCCCACCCTGAAGGATGGGGACTTCCCGCTTCGTCCTTTCCGATCCTACAAGTTAAAAATCGAATAGCGACCTCTGATCGTCGGTCTCTCTATCTTTGCGAACGTCTCGCAGGGAGATGCTGCCGTACCTTCCCCCGCCTCCAGGCTCCACCACCAGATCTCCGGCCCTGAAGGCGGAGACGGCGTCGATCACCGCCTCTTCGCTGGAGATCTCCGATAAATCGGCTTTCGTGAGGACTTCGATCTCGGTCCTTCCCCTGACCAGCTCGTTCCAGGTCCTCTGGACCCTCGAGGAGTAGACGCTCTTGACCCCAAGAGCTACGGCGATGATCTCGGCGAGGGGTATCATGTGGAGGTACGGGGGGCGGTGATCGGGATGGATCGGACCGTTGCGATCTGCCAGCATCTCCACCCGATCTTTTACCCCCAGCTTTATGAGGCCGCCGCATCCGCACCTCCCCCTCCTCTCATTCATCTCTTCCATCGAGGAATGTCTGAAGCACCGGGTGCAGGCCGTCCTGTTGTACTTTCCCTCCTCCGGAGGAAAGCCGACGTTAAGAGTGGGGCCGGATCCTCTCCCTCGCATAATAGCTTTTCTGAGGCCTTCGAAAGATATCTCTCCCATCTCCATCTGGTTGAACTCCCTTCCCAGTTTGTTCGGCCAGGGGGAGTGGGCGTCGGAGTTGGATAGGAACGTCCTATCTTCAAGCTCCGATATTCTGTCTGCGTAGTCGGAGTCGGCGCTCAGCCCGAGCTCAATGAAGGGGATCTGAGAAGACCTCTCCATGTAGCACTCGTCGAGGGATTTATAGTGGGCGTATAGGCCGGTCCAAGGGGTGAAGGCGTGGCTCGGCCCCATCAGGCAATCGGCCTCCAGGGCTGCGTCGGCGATCTCCGGGGGCGTCATCCTGAGGGCTGGCCGTCCTTCGAAGTCGAGGCCTGCGCACCTCCCTGAGAACGCCTCCCGGAGCTCTGAGGCCTTGGAGGGGCAGGGTACGATTATGAGGTGATGGACCTTTGAAGAGTCCTCCACCTCCGTAGTAAGAACAAAGGCGGTCTCCCCCAACAGAAAGAGGCCGTCCCTCTCGGGGAGAGCGGCGACCTCCTCCATCCATCCCGGGTGGAGACAGTCTCCCGTCGCCACTATCCTGATCCCCTTCTTCTCCGCCTCTCTCGCGATGGTGGGAAGGTCCATCTTACTCGAAGTGGCGTTGGAGTGCCTCGAGTGGATGTGAAGATCGAGGTTAACCTTCATCGTCACCTAAAACGAACGGTTTTGCATAAACCATTTATCCTCTCGAATACAAGGGTTCCCCCGTTGACATCGAACCTCAAAGCCATCCTGGAGAGGTTGTCCCGGGGTGAGATCTCCCCTGAGGCGGCCGCCCTGGAGGTCAACCTCCACTCCTACCGGGAGGTGGGACGGATGGCGAAGATCGATCCCTGCAGGATCGATAGGATAGGGATCCCCGAGGCGATTCTGGCGGAGGGAAAGAGCCCCGAGGATCTGACAGAGATAGCCCTCTCCTTCTTCGCAGCCTCTGGGGCGGTTCTGATCACCAGGGTCTCAAGAGACCATCTCAAGGCTCTCAGAGAGGCCCCCTTCCCCGATGGTGCAGATCTGGTCTGGGAGGGGAGGGCTAAGGCGGTGGTAGTGACGAAGGAAGGCCGCGAGAGGTCTTCAGGAGGGGTAGTGGGGATCCTCTCGGCAGGGACAGCCGACCTCCCCGTCGCTGAGGAGGCGAGGGTAACCGCAGAGTTCATGGGATGTGAGACTATCTCAGAGTACGACGTAGGTGTAGCCGGGATCCACAGACTATTTCCTTCCCTGGAGAGGATGGCGGACGTCGACTCTCTGGTCGTCGCCGCCGGGAGGGAGGGGACGCTTCCTGCGGTCGTGGCGGGGCTGGTGGAGGCTCCCGTCGTGGGTCTACCCGTCTCCACCGGCTACGGAGCCGGGGGCGGAGGCGAGGCGGCGCTCCTCTCGATGCTCCAATCATGTTCTGTGATGGTGGTGGTCAACATCGACGCCGGGTTTGTGGCTGGCGCTTTTGCGGCAAAGATCGCCAGCAGGGCGGCTAATAGGAGAAATATATAAGTTCACTTTTAAATCAATGGCCGGAAAACTATTTATACCATCAACCTGAGGTATAATCACGAGCGGGTAAACTAATTTTTCACTAACCCCCACTCCCCTACCCGCTCACACCTAATTCCCATCGGCCAGATCTATGAACCTCGGTGGAGCGTGTATGCTTTATATGCAAAACCATATCGGGCATTATGGTAACAATCGTGAAATCAAAAAAAATATTTTGATTTAATTTGTATGTGGGCGCCGCCTCACCGCCCCTAGAGTCCTTTTATATCTCCATCGCCTCGGCCTCTAAGACTCATCCCAAGCTTTCAGGCGACTCTCCCCTCGCCGACATAGGCCGGATCGGACGCCTCTGGCTTCTTCCCTTTCTTACTATGGTGGACGAGGACCTCTATCCTCATGCCGCTCTGACGGCAGTAATCCTCTATCCGCTTTCTCGCGTGCTCCACCATGCCACCGTTGGTGAGGATGAGGACATCGTCACCGCAGAGCGCCCTGAGTATCGTCCGGTCTATGACGTTGGAGGATATCTCGGCGGCGATGCCGCGGCTATCGGCGAAGGACCTGGACCTGGTGCCCATGACTCCCACTAGGTCGATCCTCCTCTCTTCTATAACCTCCATCAGGTCATCATCATCGATCCGATCCGTATCCTTGACGATGATGGTCCCGATCCTCATGGTCTTCTCGAGGGTCTCCACCACCGCCCGCCCCCCCTCCTGGAGGTGGACGACCCTCACCTTCTCCCGCTGGGGTAAGTCGGAGCTTTTGGTCGTCGGACCATCCGGGGAGAGCGTCTCGCCCACCTTCGTCCCGGAGGGGACCGTCATCCACCGCAGGTCAGGAGGGTTTAGGTGGCCGACGAGCTCGGGGAGGCTCCTTGGCCTCTTTCCCGGGGCCGCCAGATCCCTTCTTGAGATCTCATCGTAGACCTCCATGATGAGGGGCTGCCGGAGCCCTGATCCGGAGAGGAGCTTTGGGTCCCCGAAGATCTCCTCCGGCCTTCCCTGATCCTCTATCCTCCCTCCGCTGAGGAGGTACACCCTCTCAGACCACCTGTATGCCAGGTCGACGTCGTGGGTGGATATGATTATCGTCTTTCCTCTCTCGCTGAGCTCATCGAGGAGTCCTATCACCTCCTCAGAGGATGCGGGGTCGAGGTTGGAGAGGGGCTCGTCGAGGATCATCACCTCTGGGTCCATCGCCATAACCCCGGCTATCGCCGCCCTCTTCTTCTCTCCGCCGCTGAGGTGATGGGGAGGGCGGTCTCTCAGACCCTCGATCCCGACGTACTCCAGGGCCTCCTCGACCCTCTCTTCCGTCTCTCTCCTCGACAGGCCGAGGTTCGCCGGGCCGAACCCCACATCCTGGCGGACGGTGGGGGCGAAGAGCTGGTCGTCGGAGTTCTGGAAGACTATCCCCACCCTCTTCCTCGTCTCCCGGAGGGAGCGAGAGTCGTATCGGAGAGGGGCGCCGCAGATGAGGACCTCGCCTCCAGCAGGGCGGAGGGTACCGTTCAGAAGGAGAAATAGGGTGGACTTTCCCGAGCCGTTGGGTCCGACGAAGGCTATCCTCTCGCCCATATCGATTTTTAGGTCTATCCCCCGGACGGCGGATGTCCCGTCGGGATATGAATAGCTGAGGTTTCTCGTCTCCAAGTGGGTCATCTTCAATCCTCAGAATATGGCGGTCCCTCTGGAAAAGTAGGCGAGGGCGGATATAAAGGCGACGTACCCCGAGGCGACGAGGAGCTCCTGGACCTTCACCGGCCTTCTCTCCTCGAAGAGGAAGAGCCTCCCGTCGTAGCATCGAGCGTCCATGGCGGTGAAGAGCCTCTCTCCTTGTTCCATCGTTCTTATGAAGAGGGTTCCCGCCATCATCGAGATGGACTGGATCGAGTTTTTAAATCCGTCGTAACCGAGCCTCATCGCCTGGGCGTCCCTCATCCTCACCACCACCTCCAGGAGGACGAATATGTACCTGTATATCATCATAGAAAGCTCGACGAAGGAGTCGGGGAGCCTTAGAGCCTTCAAGAGAGCGAATAGCTCCACCATGGGGGTCGAGAGGGCGAGAAAGAGGAGGCAGCTCATCCCGCTGAGGGTCCTGGAGACGACGAGGACCGCCATCTCAGCCCCGTCGGCGCTGGCCCCTATCCGCAGGCCGAAGAGCTCCAGGGAGAAGATTTCGGGGCCGGAGCCGAAGAAGAAGAAGATTATCGCAGCCCCGAGGGCCGCAAATCCCAGGGGCGCCGCCACCAGCCCGGCGTAGAACCTCGCCGGGACCTTTCCGAGGCGGATCGCGGCGAAGCTCATGGAAAGGGCGATGAAGAGGGGGGCGACGGGGGACGGCGAGGATACGCCGACGAGGAGGGCCGCTCCCACCAGGCCGAGCTTCAGCCTGTTGTTCTTATGCCGGAGGGGGCTCGCGAGGGCATGTTCGTCCAGGAGGGAGTGGTTCAAGATAGATACCTCAGGTGGACCTTCTCCCCCTATAATAACCGAAGAAGTATCCTATGATGACGGCTCCGATCGCCGCCTGGAGGCTGAAGAGGAGGCTCTCTATCTCACCGCTCGGCGGCTCCCACAGGGGTGAAAACCAGGGCTCGTAGCTCCCATCTGTCAGATGATCTATTACCCCTTCAGCCTCGCCGTCAGCCCCCCCCCATTCTGCACCGGGGTCCGTCGCCGCTACGTAGAGGAAGAGGGCGATGAAGAGAGCGGCCACCGCTCCAGCTATCACCTCTCCTCTCATGCCTGGACCACCCCCTTGAGCCTTCGTAGCTTCTTCTCGTCGATGACCTTCAGCTTCACCATCACCTCTCCCTTCACCTGGATCACATACTTGAAGATGAGGGCGATGAAGACCCCTTCCAAGACGGCGAGGGGGAACTGAGTGAAGGCGAAGACCGTCCCGAAGGCGTAAAAGGATCCCAAAACCCCGCCGGTCGCCGACGGAAAGGCTAGGGCGAGCTGGAGGGATGTGACGAGGTATGTGGCGATGTCTGCAAGGGATACGGCAAGGAAGATCGATGCATAGAAGTTCAGGTTGGACTTAGCGCACCCTTTATAGACGATGTAGGCGACGGCAGGCCCCGCGATCCCCATGGAGAAGACGTTGGCGCCGAGGGTCGTGATCCCGCCGTGGGCTAGGAACAGCGCCTGGTAGACGAGAACGATCAGGCAGAGGACCGCCGTTATGGCGGGGCCGAAGAGGATGGCGCCCATCCCCGCCCCGGTCGGGTGAGAGCAGGAGCCTGTCACCGAGGGGAGCTTCAGGGAAGAGAGGACGAAGATGAAGGCTCCGGCGAGGGCCAGGAGGGGAAGGGTCTCTCTCCTCTCCTTGACGAGCCTGTTCATCGTGTATATCCCGTAGACGACGACGGGGAGGGATAGGGCGTACCATATCTCCCACCAGGGATGGGGGAGGAAACCTTCCATGATATGCAGAATATCACTTCCTATGGGTGGTTTTGGCTCTATCCCCTGGCAGGGCCATCATGCCATATAAAGTTTGCTTGAGATGGGATCAGTTAACTTTATTTGGTCCTGGATAGATCGACGAGAACCTCCCCCGCCAATTCGATCCAGCCGTCTCGATACCGGGCTGCGATGGCGATCGCCTCCACCCCTCCGGCCGCCGCCTCCCGGAGGGCGGCTCCGAAGGCGGGGTCGGTCTCGTCGTTGGGCCTCAATGTCGAAGCGTCACCCCTCATGACGACGAAGACGATGGCGGCCCGGTAGCCCTCGCAGACCGCTCCAGCCAGCTCCCGAAGGTGGCGGCTTCCTCTCTTGGTGGGGGCGTCGGGGAAGAGGGCGGTCCCGCTCTTAACCAGAGTGCAGCTCTTCGCCTCCACGATGGCGGGGCTGTCGCCTTTCAGGAGGAAGTCGAGCCTGCTCTTCCCCCGGGTCGGCTCTGACCTCACAAGATCGTAGCCCTCAAACTCCGGGACCTCGCCGGCGGCGAAGGCCACCTCCAGGATCTGGTTTGCAGCCCGAGAGTCGACGACCACCGTCTCGCCTTCGGCTACGACGGCGAAGACGTCGAACTTCGTCTTGCGCCGGTCCGGATCTTTTGCAGGCCGGAGGAGGATCTCGGCCCCGGGGACGAGAAGCTCTTTCAGCCTTCCAGGGTTCGGTAGGTGGCACTCGAACCGTCTGACTTCGGCCACCTCGCCTCCGCCTCCTCCCTCCGCCAGCTCTGCCAGGACCGAGAATCGGTTCTTTCTTGAAAGAAACCTGGCCTTCAAAATTTCCCCTTCTATCTTTAGACGCGCCGCCATTTCTTTCGGCCTACACCGCGAGCCCTTAAATATGCTGCAGTACCTCTTTATGGCTATTGAACCGTATATTCACCGTCAGCGAGCTTAACCAGAGGATCCGAGAGAGGCTCACTTCAGACCTGCGGCTCTCGGACCTCTGGGCGAGAGGGGAGCTATCGAACGTCGTCAACCACCGTTCTGGCCACAGATACTTCACCCTCAAAGACGGGGACTCTCAGATCTCGTGCGTCCTATTCCGCGGCCACGCCGGCCAGGTGGACTTCGATCTTGGGAACGGCCAGAAGGTCCTCATCTTCGGGGACGTGGAGTTCTACCGCCCCCAGGGGAGGGTCCAGATCCTGGTGAAGGCTGCCAGGAGGGACAGCGGCCTGGGCGAAAAGCATCTCGAGCTGGAGCGACTGAAGGAGAGGCTCGCAGCTGAGGGGCTCTTCGCAGCCGAGAGAAAGAGGCCGATCCCCGCCCATCCCGCCTGCATTGGGGTCGTCACCTCCCCCGACGGAGCCGCCCTGAGGGACGTCCTGAGGGGGCTCGGCGCCTGCCCCGCCCGGATCGTAATATCTCCGGCGGTGGTCCAGGGAGACTCTGCCCCCGCGTCGATAGCCTCGGCGATATCCGCCCTCCAGGGGATCGCCGACGTCATCATCGTCGGCAGGGGCGGAGGCTCGGCGGAGGACCTCTCCCCCTTCAACTCCGAGGAGGTGGCGAGGGCGATATACCGGTCGGCCCCGCCGGTCGTATCGGCCGTCGGCCACGAGACGGACGTGACGATAGCGGATTTCGCCGCCGATGTGAGGGCTCCCACCCCGTCGGCGGCGGCGGAGATGGTGAGGCCCGACCTCGAGAGGCTCCGGGAGGGATTGACGGGGGCGGAGGCTAGGATGGTCCGGTCCCTGGCGGTGAACCTGGATCGGAGGCGGGCTGAGGTCGCCAGCCTCGGACGGTCTCTATCGGGAAGGAGGATGCGGGGAGTCGTCTATGAGGAGCGGCAGAACCTCGATCGGATGGCTGACCGGCTCATCACTTCCGAGGAGCGGCTCGTAGATCATCTCGTCGGGAGGCTGGAGGTGGCCGCAGGAAAGCTCGACTCCCTCTCCCCCCTATCGACCCTGAAGAGGGGCTACTGCATCGCCCTCGCCGATTCGGGAGTGGTACGGCACGCCTCAGATCTCGCCCCGGGCGAGCTCTTCGAGCTGGTCTTAGCCGAGGGGAGGCTCCTCTGCCGGTCGGTGAAGGAGATGGTGGATCGGAGTTGATGGGTTTGAAGAGTATGGTCTTGAAGGATACGAAAAGACCGGAGGATCTCAGCCTCGAGGCTTCTCTGGCGGAGCTGGAGGGGATCGTCCTGTCCCTGGAGGAGGGGGAGCTGACCCTGGAGGAGAGCCTGAAGGCCTTCGAGCGGGGGGTCTCCCTCATCAGGAGGTGTAACTCCCTCCTCGACGGGGCGGAGCAGAGGATAGAGATCCTCGTCGGGGAGCTCCCCGAGGACCTGGCGAGGTGACCCGCCATGGGAGATGCCGAAATTTATCGGTCCTTCACCGGGAGAACTCGCTCCCTGCTGGAGGCGGGGGAGGATCTCAGGATCGTCGTCTTCGGCGACTCCATCACCGCTGGATTCGCCGTCCGGAAGGGCTTCGACGCCTTCTGGCTATCGATGCTGAAGGAGAAGTACCCGAAGGCCGCCATCGCCATAAATAATGAGGGCGCATGCGGCGCCACCACCTTCGACGGCCTCGCCCGCCTCGACTGGTCGGTGGTCGCTCACAATCCGGACCTCGTCACCGTCAACTTCGGGATCAACGACATGTACATGGGGATCCGGCTCGGCGAGTTCAAGTCCAACCTCATCGAGATCGTCGAGAAGATCCTGGAGGGGTGCGGCTCCGGATCGGGCCCCGAGATCCTCCTCCTCAGCTCCGAGCCCCTGATGACGCCAAAGTTCGATCGAATCGTCCTCAGCTACTATCAGGTCTTAGAGGATGTCGCCGAGGAGATGGGCGTCGGCTTCGTCGACGTATACGGTGCCTGGATGAGGCGGGTCGGCGAGGGCGTTCCTTTAGATAGCCTGATCCTCCCGGGGCTCGACCACCCGAACGAGCAGGGGTACAGAATCATCGCCGAGGAGCTGATGCGCTTCTTTTAGCTACGGCATCGTAAAGCCCCGATCCGCGCACCTTGTTGACCACCAAAAGCCCCGGCTTCGCCTCCCCCATCCTTCACCATTTCCCCTCCATCGAGTCGACGAAGGCGTTCCACCTCTTGACGTCCTCCACCTTCTTCTTCGCCGCCTCCCGGCCCAGGTCCGCCTTATGTTCTTTCTTGGCCAGGATCTCCCGCAGGTCCAGAAGGGACCTGATGACGGCGGCGGTCTCCTCTTAGATCCAGTGGGCCTCCTCCCGGGTCAGACGCGCCTCCTTCAGCCTCTCCTCGTCGGCCGCCTCCTTCGCCTTCAAAACCTCGATCAGCTCTTTTACCACCTTCTCCTCCTTCTCTGAAAGCCCCTTGTCGTGGATCAGCCTCCCGATGAGGTGGCGCAGGTCGACGGTCCCCGCCTTGGGTTGGACCTCCGGCGGGAGGTCGGCGGGGCCGATCCGGTCTCTTGCCATCTCCTCCTTCAGGAGGTCGGCGTCGATCTCGAGCCGGTCGGGGTCCTGGACCCCCACCCATACGAGGGTCCTGTGGAGTTTGGCGAGGAGCCGGTCTCTCTCGGCCTCGGAGAGGAGGTCGGCGGGGGCGGGGGATTTGGGCGGTGGGGGATTTGGGGGCATGGTCATTATGTTCTGCTTTCTCATCATTTATAGTCATTTGCATAAATCTTTATAATGCACATTATTCAATAAAAATTTTTCGATCCAATAACCTGCATAACTTTTGCATTTAGCGAAACTGCAAAAGGAATCCGCAATGATACGTTTCATCT
>JARFPK010000065.1 GCA_029167045.1 Candidatus Methanocrinis natronophilus | reverse complement strand
TCACGACGGTAGATAAGTTGGTTGTGGGCGTCGCTGTGAACAATATATGATGGTGATCTTCAGCAGGTTCCTGTGCGAGTATTTCTATTCCAAGTTCGTCCGACAAACTCCAAATGATCTGCTTTAGCCTCTCACGAATCGCTTCGTCATAGAGTGCTTTCCTTCGGTACTTGATGACTACCACTAAGTGATAGTGAAGTGAGTACACAGAATGTGCAGATCGGTTGAGCTTGTATTTCATTGGATTTACCAGAATGTGTACATCCCATCATTCCATTAAATAGTTATCGGTTAGCAGAAACAAAGGGAAGGACTCCGCTTTCATCCCCACCCTGAAGGATGGGGACTTCCCGCTTCGTCCTTTCCAATCCTACAAGTTAAACGATAGACCCCAAGGGAGGGGCTAGACGAGGGGACGCGGCTGCTTGCTCTCCGGCAGGACCGGCAGAGGCATGGTGTTTATCAGGATCGGTCGGTCCACCTCCTTCGCCCTCTCCACCAGAACCTCTTTTCCCCACTCCGTCAGGCCGAATAGCGGGACGGCGGTCCCCACCTGGACTAGGGGGCGGACCTGCTCCCTGATAAATCTGGAGGCGCAGCCTGTCACTATGTCGGCGGAGGCGAGGAGCCGGCGAGCCCCATCTTCCCCGATCCCCGTAAGATGGACCCCCACGATCAGGATCCTGACGTTTCGCTCCTCTTCGAGCTCTCGGAGCTGCTCCGCCGTCTCTGCGTCGGCGACGGTGACCGCAAACCTCGAATAGATGTCGGCGGCCACCCGGGCTCCCGCCACCTGGTCGATCCTCCCCGCCTGCGGATCGAGGACTATGCCGCCCCGCTCTGCTATCCCCGCCAGAACCTCCGGGACCGGATCGGTGCTGACGAGCCCCGATATCCAGCCGCCCATCCCCTGGATGAGCTTAGGATTGGCGGTGATCACCGTCCCCGCTCCGTCGCAGACGGTGACGGCTCCGTCGATGAGCCCCCGGGAGCAGGCGGTCATCATAGCCTCTGAGGCGCCGAAGCCGACGAAGACCCCCATCTCCAGCTTCCTCTTCGGGGTGAACATCCCGTGCTCTTTCATCCGAAACTCCATGTTGGCGGCCGCCGCCTCGGGGGTGATCTCTTTTATCCCCCGGACCTTATCGAAGAGGGGGCACCACCTGATCAGGGGCTCTCCCGTCTCGACGACCCGGCCGTCCTTTACCCTCACCCTCGTCCTTCCCAGAAGCTCCATCTCGTCCAAGATCGATCACCTTTTACGACTTCGAAGCATCTTCGCCTTTTGAGCTTTACCTCCGCCGCCAGGACCCCCGGCCATATCTTCTCGTAAGCCGGATAAAGTCTCGGTTCGCTTCGATGGTCGGCGAAATCAGCTTCGATATCCGAGATCAATAATCGGCTCGAACCCTCGACCGGTCCGGATTAATCGATAATTATTTAGATCGGAACTTATATATGGGTCTATAACAACCTACCCATTGGTGACCGGATTGAGGAATGTTTCGCTACCCGCTCAGAACGTTGAACGCGATGAGTTCGCATCGATACTGATGAAGATCGGGCTCAAGAGGAACGTGGCGAAGGTCTTGACGTATCTTGCCTGCGTCGACGAGGCGACCAGTCGTGAGATCGAGATGGGGTCTGACCTGAGGCAGCCTGAGGTGAGCATAGCCATGAGGGAGCTTAGGAGGCTCGACTGGATAGCCGAGAGGGACGAGAAGAACCCGGGGAAGGGGAGGCCTTACCGGATCTACAAGCTGAAGAAGGGGCTGTACGACATCATCGATTACCTCGAAACCGATAAGAAGGCTGAGACCGACCAGGTCATGACGAAGATAGGAAGGCTGAAGGAGCTCAAGTCCAGCTGAAGTCCCATCGATATACGATCTATTCTAATAAATATCCAGTAGCCAGTGGCGGAAGTGGTGGGGACGAATTCGCCACCGGCAGACAGGATCGTCGGCTCATCTTAGGAGTTGGCCGTAATCATCCGAAGTGATCCTCGAATATCTTCGGGATATCTTCGGGCCGCTCCAGCATGGTGACCCCTTCCATCGCCATCAGCTTCTCGACGTGTTCGACGTCCTCCTTTCTTATCACAAGAAGTAGGTCTCTACCGTCGGGGAGCGTCGTAGTCACCTCCCCCTCCTGAAAGTCGGAGGGCATGATGTAGAGGGGAAGCATGACCTTCTGGCTCATGATGGCGGCGTTGGTGAGCATGGTGTCGGCGATCCGCAGGGATATCTTGGCGACGCTGTTGGAGGTGGCCGGCGCGATGAGCATGAACTCGAACCTCCCCATCTGGACCTGCCCCGCCAGGAAGGGGGCGTTGGCGTTCGCCTCCACCCAAATCTTGTCGAACTCCGCATCCAGCTCCGGGAAGAGCTTGTAGTACTTGACCACCTGATCTCCGGCCTTGGAGATGTAGACCCTGATCTCCACATCGTCTTCATACTGGCGCCTCATCTCCTTCATCACCTCGGCCGTCTCCCGGATCCGGTCGCCGGAGCCGGTGATCCCCCAGACCACCTTCTTCCTCTTTTTCCTCTCATCGGTCATAATCGATCTTTTATCCTCCACCGACTTGATCTATTTTTCCTTCCCGCCGCCCTGGAGGTGGTCGGAGAACCTTCGGACGGTCTTTCGCAGGGACCTCCACCCATCGGCGTCCTCTTTCACCCCCTCCAGGGTGTCCTTAGACCAGAAGGTGGCTCCGAGGTTCGCCCCGAAGGAGCCGCCACCGACGGCCACGACCCCGTTCAACACGTAGAAGTTGATGATCTGCTCTATCGCCGGCTCCTGGCCGCCGATCCGGTCGCCACCGATGGCGATCGCCATCCCGGCCTTCCCCCGGAAGAAGTCGAAGTCGTCGGCCACCAGAGCCCGGCATCGGTCCATGACGGCCTTCGTCTGGGCGGAGACGCCTCCGTTGTAGACGGGGGTGGCAAAGACTATCCCGTCCGCCTCCCGGAGGAGGGGGTAGAGCTGGTACATGTCGTCTCTTATCCTGCACTCCTTGTTTGTGAGGCAATAATCGCAGTGGAGGCAGGGGCCGATCTTCTTTCCCCTCACACCGAAGAAGGAGGTGGCAAACCCCCTCTCCTCCAACATCTTCAGCGCCTCTTTCAGGACGTGGTCCGTCGCCTTCTCTCGAGGGCTGCCGCATATCCCGGTGATCTTCATGACGATAATATTAATTTCGTATGTGATTTATATTTATCCGTCCCCCCTTCTCCCTCGCTCATCCCCCTCACAGATCGCACCCCCCTTCAAGAACACCCCTCGGACCCTTTCGGCACCAGATCTCCCCTCGGCTTCCAACCCCCCTTCCCAACTGTTCATAATCCGATCCGCCACCCCTCCGGCCCCGTAGGTTCGTACCTCAACCTCCCCCGGCTCTGCGAAACCTCGGCAGCGCCACCATCGTCGAGGGGAGATGGTAAATATCCCCTCGCCATTTTTGGGATTGATGTGTGAAGCCGAGAGCAAGAAAAGCGTCCTATTCATAGCGACGGTGGCGGCCTTCCTCCCGGCCTTCGCTAACTCGGCGATCAACATCGCCCTCCCCCCCATCGGGGCGGAGTTCGGGATGGACGCCGTCCTCCTGGGGTGGGTGGTGACAGCCCACCTCCTGGCGATGGCGGTCTTCATGCTCCCCCTGGGGAGGGCCGCCGACATATGGGGAAGGAAGAGGTTCTTCACCCTGGGGATGGGGGTCTTCGCCTTATCCTCCCTCTTCTGCGCCTTCCCCAGCTCCGGATCCGCCCTTATAATCTTCCGGTTCTTCCAGGGGATGGGAAGCGCCATGATCTTCGGCACCGCCGTCGCCCTCCTCACATCGGTCTTCCCGCCGGGAGAGAGGGGCAGAGCTCTGGGGATCAACGTCACCGCCGTCTACCTAGGCCTATCCCTCGGACCCTTCCTCGGGGGGGTCCTCACCGAGTACCTCGGCTGGAGGTCCATATTCCTCCTGAACGTCCCCCTGGGGCTTGGGGTCGTCCTCCTCACCCTCAGGGAGCTGAAGGGGGAGTGGATCGAGGCCGCCGGGGAGAGGTTCGACTGGACCGGCTCGGCGATCTACGCCCTCGCCCTCGTCTCGACGGTCTACGGCCTCACCTCCCTGCCGTCGGCCACGGGGGCCGGCTTCCTCGTCCTCGGCCTCGCCGGCATCGCCGCCTTCGGCCTGGTGGAGCTGAAGAGCAATAGCCCCATCCTCAACGTCCGAATATTCCGGGAGAACCGGGTCTTCGCCCTCTCAAACCTGGCATCCCTGATCAGCTACGGGGCGACCTTCGCCGTCGCCTTCGTCCTCACCCTCTACCTGCAGACGGTGAAGGGGCTCTCCCCCCTCCATGCCGGCTTCGTACTGGTGGCCCAGCCCGCCGTCCAGACCGTCCTCTCCCCCTGGGCGGGGAGGCTCTCCGACCGGATGGAGGCCCAGGCCGTCGCCTCCGGCGGTATGGCGCTGACGGCGGTGGGGCTCCTCCTCCTCGCCCTCGGCCTCGACGGCGAGACCGGAGTCGGCTTCATCATAGCCGTCCTCGCCCTCCTGGGCGTCGGATTCGCTTTCTTCTCGACGCCTAATACCAACGCCATCATGAGCTCTGTAGAGAAGAGGGAGTACGGCGTCGCCTCGGGGATGGTGGGGACGATGAGGTCCCTGGGGATGATGGCCTCCATGGCCATCGCCATGACCTCCTTCTCGGTCTTCATGGGGAGGGTCCAGGTGACCCCGGAGGTCTATCCGCAGTTCCTGGAGGCGGTGACGGCAGTCCTATCGATATTCGTCGTACTCTGTGTCGTCGGGGTATTTGCGTCCCTGGCGAGGGGGAGGGGGGGCAAGGGAGGAATGCGACGAAGATAGCCGATTCTTGGGAAGGGGATTATTAAGAACCTGCATTTTTTCATGCGAAAGCTTTAAAGATAAAGAATCCCACATAATGGGTTGGTGAGTAAGGCCTTTTTGAAAAGGATGAGGCCGCTTATAGGCGGGTGGGACGAAGTAAAGAAGGGTTCACCACATAGTCTTTATTCTTATTTTCAAAAAAATCGAGGGCGAGAGATATCCTATTCTCAATTTTCAGATAATATTTATCATCGCCATAGCTATATTTACGATATATAGCACCTGCAACGAAGTCCGCCGCTTGTATGCATTGGTGCTCTCTAGAATTTACATGATCTACTTTCACACGAATGTCGGTCCGATATTCAAGATAATTATCAAAGTTCTCCCGCTGGATTCCGCTGAGCGACTTATCGACAATTATGTCTAAAGACCCCTTCAGATCATATTCTCGGATGATTTTGTCGATCAAAGTTCCAAATATATAATTATATATTATTTGATGATTATTTCGAAGGCGATCATATACTTGATGCTTCCGCAACACCGCATAAGCGACGTCGTTTTGTGTATTGGAGGCGCATTTCAGAATTCTGTATTTTATATTATCATTAGATTTATTAAACTTCAGCTCCGACGTCTTTTTATATTTTTTAGGCAAATATCCCCTTCTTACTTTTTTGATGCATCTCTCGATGGATAGAGCATCTCGAGCGACGATAGCAGCTAATATGAAGTAGTCAGAGGATCTCATGCTAAAACCCAGATCACCCGACTCATCAATATATAACTCCATATATTCATCGCCTCGATTTCAATTAGGGATGGTTTGTAGAACGGTCGGATAAAATCATTATTACTAAGCGACCTTTGCAGCATCACAATCTCCGAGTTCCACCTCTTGTTCACCGCGACCCCAAACTGAGATGTTGATTTTCATTCTGCTATGCGTCTCCTTTCCCTTCCTCCTTCCTCTCCCGCCCGTACCCCTCCTTTATCGCCTCCACCATCTCCTCGTCCGCCTCCACCACCAGGGCTCCGATGTAGCCGCAGTCCTTGCAGTGGTAGACCTTACCGATGGCGCCCCCGGTCTCGTAGTAGAGCTCGCTGCTCCCGCAGACGGGGCAGACCTCCACCATCCTCTCCCTCTTCTCCCTCGTCTCCGTATCCACCTTCCCGCCGATCTCTCCTTCATCTTCTGACATAAGACTCTCTCCTCTTCGATGAACGATACTCGCGAATTCGCCGGAAATCGGCCACAGGTCGGCCGGATCGGGCCATCTACTTCACTGCCTTTTTGTTAGACTTCTGTCCTTATCAACCTTTGGCCCCAACCACCGGGGCCCGGCTAAAAAAAGGGCGGCCTGCGGGGTTTTTTCCCAGAGGTGGGCCGGCCTTCTCCTCAGAGGACGAGGGCGGGACCCTCCCCCGGGGCCGAGCCGAGATATCGGGTACCGCAGGGGTTCCACACCTCCCGGACTTCGATGAAGACGACGTTGCTGGGGATCCCGTCGAGGGTGACCATCGCCATCTGGCGGCCGGGGGCGGCGGTGTTGAGGAAGAGCTGCTTATGGCCCTCCGGGGCCGGCCCGAAGCGGTGAAGCCGGACGTCGCCGCCCTCGTCGAGGGTGTAGATGTTCGCCGGGCCGTTCCCCGGGAGGTAGACGACGAGGCTGATCCAGGCGCCGAAGGGGGAGACCGTCCTTCCAGCCCCACCCCGAGGAGTTCTTCACCCAGAGGCCGGGGGCGGTGGCGGGGAAGGTCGCCTCGAACTGCGGCCAGGAGACGAAGGCTCCCTGGAATTAGACCGCCGCCGGCGGCGAAGCCTTCGGCTGATGTTATCAAGAGAGGAATATACGGCTATGGACCTACTAACATTCCATCTTGGTGGAATCTGGAGAGGGGTAAAGTAAGACCAATATGCCCATCGACGACGGCTTGATTCTCCAGAGGGCGGTTTCACCGGGGGGTTGTGGCGAAATGGGCTTACGGGCGCGATAAGGACGGCAGGCCTCTTTACGTGGTCACCCTGCACACCCTGAGGCATTTTCATGCGGTCCGGGCCCTCGACCGCCGGCATCCGGCTCAACGACCTCCAGGCTCAGTTGAGGCATACCGACCTGAAGAAGACTTAGGCCTACCTGAAGGCCGACATCAACCATAGGCGGAAGAGTTACGCGGGGTTCGATATCTGAAGGATACAAGCCGGATAATAGCAAGTCTGCCCGAAAACTTAAATAACTTAACAGAGTATAAATAACACGGTGGAGGTGATAGTATATGAGAATTTATATACTAGTGGTTGTATTGGCGTTGTTGATAGGGACCAGCTTTGCAGAGAATGTGGATATTGGAGACGTCGAGACGTTTAAGGCTGCCTTGGAACAAGATGGGTTCACCGTGCAAGAAGGCAGGATAGGATATTTGGATATGATGAAATTATTAGACTTGGGTATACTACCTTCTGCATATGGAAACAACCCTACCACGAAATATTTGACGTATTTTGTTCCACCGGCGCCTGGCTTTGAGGTGCCGGAACTATTCTCTAGGATAAGTCAGGCGCTTGGAATGCCTCAGGACGCGTCCGCTTTTTGGGATCTTGGTCCAGATGAAGCTGTTGTTTTCTTAGGGAGAACACCACCAGAGTGCCGATACTTTAGCTTCGATCATTACTTGCTTAAAAGGACATATGAAAATGAGGCCCGGTGGATCTTTGCACCTGTGGAAGATACAGTTAACAATCTAGTTATCAATACCGAAGGAACTCCAAATGGGTCGGTAGGGGATCCATTCTATCAGACCACAGTGATGGTAGCTACGGCTGACAGAGGTATCGATCAACGAATCCGGGCTGCGGGCTTATCCGCAGGGTATTCGTCCGAGATATTTAACACCCAGGTGTTTCCATCCTCGATACTGAATATGGGCTTAGAGGAAAACTCTGATATGTTTCTCATGTTGATTCGCCCAGCCCTATACAAGGATGAGCAGGCTGGTGATGACTACCGCAATAATATACCGGCAGTTCTTCTCAGGATTACTCCCAATGAGCCTATGGAACTTGATCCGTATGATTATCCAGAGTTAAGAGTCCGTGGGACGGGGACAACCGAGTTTGACCTTCTGGACGATCTCGAAGAGCTAAGGATTGCGATCCTCAACAAACACAGTGGACTGACTGTTACAGAGCTCCCGACCAGTATATTTGCCCAACCAGGAATCGATGCTATTCAGAGAGGAATTAATGCCTTGGGCCCTGACAACGATGCCTGCTATCTGTGGTCAGCAAATCAAACCGTCTCTTCGCCGACACCGCCCTTCCCTGATCTATCACAGTACTATGGGTTCTTGCGAGATCAACCAATAACTTTGGGTAACGACACCAATGAGTTCATAATCGTCTATGGGGTCAACCATGTTGCCACAGGTAAGGCCACGTACTCGAACTTCGCCCTCTACGGAGCGGATTTATGGAATGGCGTCAAAGCAATCACCGACGCGGATGTGACAGGATCTGCTGAAGAGTACCTACCTGACAATCCCAATGCTAAATACCTCTACGTCTACAAGTTTGCCAGGGATTGTAATGGCGATCCACACTGCTATGAGGTTCCCTATGGTGTAGGTGCCTACGGCCTGGAGCTGGATCAGCCGCTCTTAATCGCCTGGAGGATCTACCTGGAAGAGTCTACAAAGACAGGGCCATCTTATTCGGAGATCGTGTACGATAGGGCTATTAAGTTCGACTGAGCGATCCTAGGACTAAATAAGCAGAGGTTAAGCGGGCATCCTGTCGATGCCCTTACCTATTTTATTGGCCTCAAATGAAAAGGGACGACGAATTTTGGCTGGATGTGCAGCTCAAATATCTCAAAGAGCTGCTGGACGTTACCAGAGAGGGGTTTGAGCGGGTAATAAGCGGTATCGATAGAGGGTTTACCAATGATCGACAAAAAGAACCGGATGCTGGACAAAAAGGATGAGACGAAGGGAGAGATCCGAGGGCCGCGTACGGATCTGCAGGACCATATGGGAATGAGGTTTGCGAGGGTCGAGACCGATCTCGGCGAGGTGAAGACGGCGCTTAAAGAGAAGGGCATCATCTGAGGCAGAAGGTCTCTCTTCTGCTCGGATCCTGATCGATCGATGTTTCTGCCTCCATGGAGGCGATGGTCCCGCAGCCAGAAAGAGCCCCATTGGTCATCGGTTAAGGAATGGTTTAAATAGTCTTGATGATTTTTAATGCCTCTCCCATTATACTTGCAGTAGCATAACTTTATTAATAACATGTATCTACTATGGGCCACTGATATATAATTCGCCGGGGGTAACATCTGTGGTCTCTCGTAACTTAAAGGTGGATATCGACCTGATCATGATGGAACTTTGTGCTCTGTTTCCGCCTGAATGGCTAAGAGGTAAGGCGAAGGAGACAGAATTGATAAAACGTGAGCGTAAAATCGATCCAGTTTATATGTTCTGGTCATTATCGATAGGATATGGGGTCTTTCTTCATCGAACTCTTGCCGCTCTGAAGCGCGACTATGAGAGATATTCTAATCAGATTTTGAGCGATAGCAGCTGGTACTACAGGTTCACTCCCGAGCTTGTGGCCTTTCTCCGAGAATGCGTTGTGCGTGGCGTTGAATACTCAGCTCAAGAACCCGGTCGAACCCTCAGCGATCGGCTTTCAGTTTTCGAAGACGTCGTAATCCAGGACTCGACCGTCGTCAGGTTACACTCAAAGCTGGCAAAGATCTGGCCAGCTACCAGATCTCGAAAAGTGGCAGCAGGCGTCAAGATTTCCGTCCTCACGAGTGCAGTAGCCTGCAGTCCTAAGAGCGTCGCTTTGTTCTCTGAGAAGACGAACGAGATAAAGACTCTCAGGATTGGGCCATGGATAAAGGACCGAATCCTGCTTATTGACCTGGGGTTCTACAAGTATCAGATGTTCACTCGGATCAAGGAGAATGGCGGATACTTCGTTTCGAGACTGAAAAGCAACGCTAATCCTCTCATCATCGAAACCCATCGTACCTGTCGAGGCAGAAGC
>JARFPK010000064.1 GCA_029167045.1 Candidatus Methanocrinis natronophilus | reverse complement strand
GAGGTGGAGAACGCCGGAAAGCTAGCGCACCTGTATAATGTCTTTATCCGGGCGTGGGAGCTGGACAAGCTGGCGGATATCGAGAAACGGCTTTCTGCTCTTGAGGAGGGGACGAAAAAGGAGAGATGATCTCGCCACCCTCTCCCGCTACTTTTATTCAGCCCCGATATTCAATCCTCTCCTGCAATCCTGGGGGCTTTTCGTTCTGGAGGTCCGAGACTACAGACCACCTGGGAGAGGGCCGACACGGGAGGCTCTGGCCAGGGTTATAAGGTCCTAAGGTCCTAGGGTCCTCCATGGGAGCCATGAAGAAGTACCGGATTGAGGTCTCGCCGGAACATCATAAGGCCCTCTCCCTCCAGGCGGCAAAGGCTGGTCTGAGGCTGAAAGACTATGTAGCGCCCTTTTTGGATCAGATAATAGACCCGGAGACGAAGGACTTTGGGGCCATAAAGTCCGAAGGTCCTAAGGTCCTAGAGTCCCCTACACCACCAAAGGACCCCAAGGTCCTTAAGTCCGAGGACCCTAAGGTCCTAACGTCCCCTTCTCCAGCTAGGGACCCTAAGGTCCTAGAGTCCGAGGACCCTGTAACCGCGGCGAAGAGGTTCATCCTCACCGAGCTGGAGGCGGGGAGGGAGCCAACGGCGGCCGAGGTGGCCGAGGCGGTGGGGATGGAGTCCAGGCCCCTAGGGCGGCTGATGGCGGCGAAAGGGCTCCAGGCCGCACTTACCGGGACGGGGAATAACAAGGTCCGGAGGTACACCTTCGACCTGAAGGAGAAAATTGAGAAGAAAAGCTAAAGCTCGATGTCTATATCTCTTGCAAACGCCCTGAATGGGATAGGCTCAGAGTCATCTCTGCAACCGGTGTTGATCCCATCGATTTCTTCATCACTTAGCCCAGATACAAACCTGTCTAAGTACTCTATTTCATCTGACACCATCAAAATGTAGTTGGTTTTCTTGATATTTAAGTGTTGCAATACGCGCGGATTTACTTTTTATAATCACTTTTCCGGCGTTTTGTAAGATGTATTCTCGTTATCGTTACCGTTTGATTGAAGCTATTTATATAATATTCAACTCTGATCTGAGCGCCTATTCTAAGACGATACCCCGGGGGGTTGGAACCTTCGATGTGATCAATATCCGTTCCTGATCTTGGCGTATAAGGGTCGTCTTCCAATTTAATTATGTGATCAGATATTATTTTAGCGGCCTTTGTATCTTTTTCTTTGAGCTTGTTCAACGTTTTTTGAGGGCTTTTAGTTATCAGTATTTCAAATCGTTTTCCCAACGTCGCCGCCTCCACACGCTTTGATGTTTCACGGCATCAAAAATCTTTCGCTGAACTATCCGAGACGAAGGAGAGCCCCCGTGGCGACCCGCCACGTCGGCGAGGACGAGGGGGGGACGGCGGTGAAAGCATATAGAGATGAAGATAGAATCGACGAAGAAATGGATCTACGACTACATACGACAACTACGACATACAACAACTCGATGAACGTGTTATTTTGTACCTACAAATCACGATCGCACTCGATGCGGGTCGGGGATCTCTCCCTTAATCCACCCCATCCCAGGGTACGGACCACCTCCGGGGGCGTGATACCCCGCCACGATACCCCCCACCTCCGGCGACGGGCTGAGGACGATCCCCTCCTCCTACGGGCGAGGACGACGGGATGACGAGCCGGCGGATGCCCCCCACCACCTCCGACGAGGCTCTGAGGATGCCCCTGGCGACGTCCATGGCCCTGTGGACGGTCTTTCTATCCAGCTTCTTCCCTTCGATCGTCTCCAGGACCGTCCCCGCATCTGTGGACTTTATGATGGTTCCTCCTCTCATCTGGACGTGGGCGGCGATGGCTTCTCCTCTCTTCTGGTTGAGGGGCTTGGTATCGTAGCGGAGGGGAGCGGGACCTTCGGCGGCGGGTTGTAGAGATGCAGTCGGCGAGTCTCGGATCATGGCCGCAGCTGCTTTGATTCGGGCGTTGATGACGAGCGGCTTATCTTCGGGGGTGGCGGCGAGGATCCTCTCTTCCGAGTCCTTCAAAAAACGGGCCGTCTCCTTCGCCGGCTGGATGGTCCGGAGGGCGTCGATAACGGCGTTTAAGGTCTCGACGTCGTCACGAACGAGAGCGGCCTCTCTCTCCCTTAAAACAGCGTTCTCGGCCTCTAGCTGGCGGTTTCTCTCACTGAGGAGGGCGAACTCCTCTTCGACAGAAAGATTTATCTTCGCAGAGACGTTACTAGTCTCTTGAAGGGTAACTGCAACCTCCGGTAGTCTTGGCGGGCCCCGGAGGCTGTTTCTCTGTTTCTTCATTTTTCAGCCTCTCATGTTTCAGATGGCTTTGCTTTATGTCGTTCGATATATTAAAGATGCCCCCTGGTGGAGGAATCGGTGCTTATTCCAAGTCTCCGCCCCCGTCGGCCGCCGGGGACCTGGAGGAGAGGAGTGCGAGGACCCCATCGTGAGCCGTCACCATCGCCGGTATAGAAACATTTTTCGTGGTTGGTGACAATATCTTTCGCCAGAGGGCGGCTATGACGAGACTGAAACGAGCGAAAAGAGATATGAAATCACAGATGGGAGAACGTTAAAATGGACGACAATAAACTGAGGAAAATAGCGGGCGTTCTGGTTGGTATAACAGTGGTCTTGTTTGTGGTCGCGCTGTTGATCCCCGAACCCGAACCCGTCCCAGATTACAGCGGGCCCCTCGACGAGGCGGCAGTTAAGAAGCTTCTGCCACGTAGTGAGAGAGATGCGGAGATCTCAGGATCACTATCTAGCGGAGATGTAGTTGTTACTAGGGAACTGTCAGAGAACTTGACACCAGCGATGATGCTATCCGGCGGCCGGATGCATTCGATAGAGATTTTCAAGAATTTTTTCGAAGACCCCCGGATTGAAAAGGTTTTGGTGGTTTCAAATCTCGAATTTGTGGATACATTCGGGCAAACTTCGAGCGGGGCAGGGTGTTGGTACTCCGTAACCAGGGAGACCGCCGATAAGGTGAATTGGGATAACTTACCACTTGAGAACTTAGATAAAATAGCAGATGCGTACTTCATCCACCCGGCCTTGAGAGGATAGCCGCCTCTCGTTTATTTTATTCGAACACCCGGCAGAGGCGAACCGGGCGAGGGCGGGAATTCCGTCTCCTCCAACGCTATTTTAATTCAACCTCGATATTTTAAGCTCTCCTGCGATCTTGGGGGGTCTTGTCCTGGAGGTCCTGGGCCACCGGCCGGGTAGGCGATCCTCCACAGGCGGCGCGCTGGCGGTCTCGACCTGACGGTCCGGGGGGTCTTCTCGGAGGCGATCTCCTCCTCCCCGTTAGTTATGTGACTCTCTTTTGATTCAAGTTAGGGGATAGTCACATAACTTATGCTGGAGCGCAACCTTTCGCCCTCTTTACCTCCTCCGAGCCGAGGGCGACGAGTGGCGATTTTCTGGAGGCCCCTCTTTTGGCGGGGATGATCTCCCCGTTAATCATGGGTATCGGCGACGAGGGGGCGGGATTCCCATAGTCTATGATCTGAAGTAGTTGGCAAAATGGGGGGTTCGGCGTCACCGTTCCCCGTGACGGGCCCGGGGTCTCGGAAAGGATCGATAGCAGTCGGGGGTGATAGATACCCGAAGATTGATTAAAATGGATAAATGGATGGGGTCGGATAGAAAATAACGGGGCCGGGCCTTGACAGGCTGATGATTCCCGGGGGAGAGGCGGGGTAGGTGGAGAGGTCACTCCTCCGGGTCGGTCGTGGTCTCCTCCCCCTTCCTCTTGTCCTCCTTCTTCTCCGGCCTCCGAGCGGTCCGGATCCGGGCTGGGGTTGCCTCGGCCATCCACTCCCGGGCCACCGCCCTCCCCTTCGCCGGCGTCAGCTCGGCGTCAGCATCCGACCATGGGGCGAACGGCTCCTGTGATAGGGGGGAGCGGGTGGTCTCCGGCCGGCTGGCGTAAGGGGCCAGCTTTGCGAGGTGGACGGCGATAAGGTGCGCCCTCGCTTCGTCAA
Source organism: Candidatus Methanocrinis natronophilus (assembly GCA_029167045.1). Taxonomy (GTDB): domain Archaea; phylum Halobacteriota; class Methanosarcinia; order Methanotrichales; family Methanotrichaceae; genus Methanocrinis; species Methanocrinis natronophilus. The sequence continues at coordinate 6,096 of JARFPK010000064.1, read as the reverse complement.
GCTCGGAGGCAGGGGTGGTGACGATGGTCCGTTCCTGGATCGGAGGATCATGGGCGCCCTGCCGGGTGGTTTTGATGCTTTTGGGCCGGCTGACGTACCGTCGGCCCTCAAACTCTTCGATAGGTGCGTATCCGAGAACCTCGACCATCTTCTCTGATAGTGCGAACGCCGTGGCAACGTGCTTATCGTCCAATGCGTTGCGAGCCGACTTCGGGGGCATCGCGTCCAGCGCCAAAATTATATCGGCGGTCTCGTCCAGGGCGGCGGCGACCTTCTGGCGGATGCGATAGAGCATGTTCCCGCGGGTTCGCGGCGGTAGGTCGTCCAGGCGGGCGAGGTATTCGCGTTCCTGTTGTGATAGCATATCTGGAGAATACCTCCAATGTTATATATAGCCATTTCGAATTTGAGATTGATACATAAGAAATTTGTATGTAAATTTGAATTATTGGTCAAATTGAAGATCAATAGCTGCGATTTTCAACAAAAATATATACGAAATTATAGTACAAAATTCGGCAAACCATTTTATAGGCGAACGGCAGATTTCCGGCATGGATTCCAAAATTGTAAGGTTCCGGGCGATGTCGGGCGGGGCCTATGGCTCTCTAACGCTTCCGGTTTCAATGCAGCGCGCCCTAGGGAACCCAAGAAAATTTCGGGTCTCTCTTGAGGAGGGAGCCGTCGTCTATCGCCCCATCCCGGTGGACGACGAGGGCGAGGGCTGAGGGGGAGTGAAAAATGAAAAGAACTTGCCATAACGAAGCACGCCCCCATCGGTTATACGGCTTTCGCTCATGGGATCCCGACGCCGACAACGGGCTGGCCGAGATCGGGGCGCGATTCGATCGGGACGCGGAGCGGCCGTCGAAGGGGGGTGCGGGGGAGTGACCTCTCCCTCCGCGGTGGCGATCCCGGACCAGTTCCGGGCCGAAGGCTTCCGATTTGTGAAGCTCGGCTCCTCCGGCGAGGCCTTGAAGCGGCCGATCGAAACGGACTGGAGCACCACCGCCAACTACCCCCACGACGACCCGGCCCTCCTCCAGCATCTTCGGCGGGGCGCCAACTACGGGATCGTCAACGGGACCGGGCCGAACGGGGCGGGGCTCGTCACGCTTGATGCGGATAATCTCCCCCGACTGATGGAGCTTATCGACTTCTCGCTCCTCCCCTCGACCCTGGAGGCGGGAAGACGAGGAGAGGACGGCGAGCCGATCCCGGAGAGGCGGCATTTCCACTGTCTATCCGACCTGGAAGGAAAGCATCTCCTCCGGGACCCCGAGACGGGCGAGGACCTGGGGGATCTCCGGGGCTCCGGCGGTTATCAGGTGGTCGGGCCGGGGTCCCTCCATCCCTCCGGGGCGAGGGTGGAGATCCTGGAGGACCGACCTCTCGCCTACGTCTCCGGGGAGGAGTTGCTGAGGATCCTGGCGCCGGTCCTGGAGGCGAAAACGGATACCGACCGGGCAAAGCTGGAAGGGCTGACTAAGAAGAGACCGCCGACGACGACGGATAAGGACCCCTTCGGCGACGTGTCGATCTTGGACGTGATCGACGTAACGGGCTTCAAGGAGTCAGGCGGCCAGTTCTTCGGAGAGCATCATATCCATGGGTCGGAGACGGGTCATAATCTCGTCGTCAGTCCGGCTAAAGATTCGTGGTGGTGCGGGCGACACCAGACCGGCGGCGGTCCTGCCCTGTGGCTGGCGGTGGAAGGCCGGATCATCGATTGCTCCGAGGCGAGATCCGGGGCTCTCCGGGGGGAGAAGTTCCTCCAGACCCTTGATTATGCCCGGAGCCGGGGGCTGATCCCCACCGGCGACGACGAGGCCGGAGGGACCGGGAAGAGCCGGGGGCCGTCGATGGCTACCAGGCTTGTAGACCTCGCCCTCTCCTCCGGGGCGACGTTCTGGAGGTCCCCAGAGGGAGAGGCTTTCGTCACCTTCCCGACTGCGGCGGGCCACAGTGAGAACCATCTTCTCAGGTCGAAGGTGGCCAAAACCTGGCTATCCGGCCTCTTATATGATGCAGACGGCCGAGCGCCTAAAGGCTCGGCGGTGGCGGATGCTCTCACCGTCCTGGGGGGGCGGTCGATCCATGGGGGAGAGGCCCATCCCGTCTTTGTCCGATTGGCTGAGTGCGACGACCGGATATACTTGGATCTCGGCGGCGACGACTGGCGGGCGGTGGAGATAGGGACCGACGGATGGAGGGTGATCTCCTCCGATGCGGTCCCTGTTAAGTTCCGGCGGGCTAAGGGACTCCTCCCTCTCCCCGTCCCCCGGCGGGGAGGATCGCTCGACGATCTCCGGGCCATCCTGAATATCCCGGAGGGGGACCCCTGGATGCTGGTTCAAGCCTGGCTCATCCAGGCGTTTCGGCCGACGGGACCCTATCCGGCCCTGATCGTCAACGGGGAGCAGGGGTCCGGGAAGAGCTGGTTGGGTCGGATTCTCCGATACGTGATCGATCCGAACAAGTCGCCCCTAAGACGGCCCCCCCGAGGCGAGCATGATTTGATGATAGCGGCGGCTAATTCCTGGCTGGTGGTCCTGGACAACCTTTCGGGACTACCTCCCTGGCTGGGTGATGCGTTGTGCGTCATATCGACCGGCGGCGGGCTGTCGTGTAGAGAACTCTATACTGACTCCGAAGAGGCGCTATTCGACCTCCAGCGGCCGGTGATTTTGAACGGGATCGACGCCATCACAACGCGGGGCGACCTCCTGGGGCGGGCCATCCTCCTCCAGCTTCCCCGGATCGATGGCGCGGCTCGAAGGACCGAAAAAGAGATCCTGGCGGAGCTAGACCGGATCCGGCCGGGGGTCCTGGGAGCCATCCTCGATGTGATCTCCTCCGGGCTCCGAGAGCTCCCCACCGTCCAGCTTGCCTCTATGCCCCGGATGGCCGACTTCGCCGAGTGGGTGGTTGCCTGCGAGGAGGCGCTAGGATGGGAGCCGGGGGAGTTCCTGGCGGCATTCGAGGAGAACCAGGCGGAGGCCGAGGTTTCCCTGATAGATGGGGACATGTTCATCGCGGCGCTGGTGGAGTTCACCGAGGGCGGGGTGGAGGCATTCGAGGGGACGGCCGGCTTTCTGCTGGCGGCCCTGGACGAGCGGGCCGGGTTCACGTCGGGCTGGAGGCCCGACGGGTGGCCGAGGACGGCGAGGGGGGCGGCCAACAAACTCCGTCGGTTTTCGCCAGCCTTGAGGGCCGTCGGGCGCGAGGTAACGTTCAAAACGGGCCACCGCAAAGCAAGGCTGATCGATATACGGCGACGTATCGCCTCCGGAAAGGACCCTATCGCCTCCATCGCCTCCAGCGAAACAGCAGCGGGTGGAACTGGAGGCGATGGAGGCGCACAGTTACCTACTCCTTACTACTCTGACCCTAAAGAAGAAATAAGAAAAAAAGAGAGAAAGAGAGGGGAGGGAGAGAGGGGGAGAGAAGTAGGGGATTCACCGCCTCCACGTACTCCATGTACTCCACCCCCGGCGGCTGCTAGCGGTTCGGCGGGAGGCGATAGGGGAGGCGATGGAGTACATGGAGGCGATACGGAGGCGGTGGATGGAGCCTCCAAGCCCGACGACCGCCAGACCATCGCCGAGAACCTGGAGGAGGCCCGGCGGCGAGAGGCCGACCACCTGGCAAAGTTCACGACCCCGGAGCCGAAGGTCTCCGATGGCGTGGCCCGTGAATATTCACGGGCAAAAAAGGACGGTCCCTCCTCCCCCATCGTATATACGATTGAAAAAAAGGGGGCGGAACGTTCCGCTACAAAAACAGATGGCGGCGAGGCCGCCGAACGTTCGAATGCAAAAAAGGACGGGGCGGAGGAGGAGGACCACCCCCCCGTGGGACGTCCCCCACCAAAAAACGGGGGGCCATCATCGGATCGATCCGATGCAAAAAAGCCCGGCGACGGGGGCGAGGCCCGACTCCTGAAAGCGATATACGCTCCAAAAGGCCGGGCGGATGAATACGCGGGTCTGGCGTTGAACCTTTACCGGGGCTGTGGTCATGGGTGCGCCTATTGCTATAATAGAGACAGATTTCCGGGGGCTGGATCGGAGAGGATCAAAAAATCCTCCCTGGAGGCTATCGGGGCCGATCTCAAAACCCTGGAGGCGAGGGGCGAGCGGGGGCCGGTCCATCTATCTTTCGTCGGTGATCCTTACGACCTGGCGAGGGGTGAGGACGACACGCGGGCGGTCCTGGAGCTATTCCACAAGTCCGGGGTTAACTTCCAGGTTCTCACCAAGGGCGGGATGAAGGCGGCGCGGGACTTCGACCTCTACAGGCCGGGGGATAAGTTCGGGTGTACCTTAACGTTCTTGGATCCGGTCAAATCGAGAGAATGGGAACCGGGGGCGGCGCTACCAGATGACAGGTTGAAGGCCCTGGAGGAGGCCCAAAAGAGAGGTCTCGAGACGTGGGCGAGCCTGGAACCTGTCATAGATCCGGCCGAGACCCTGGAGCTTATCCGGCGGTCTTCGGGCTTTGTGGACCATTTCAAAGTCGGTAAATGGAACCACGATAAGCGGACCGATGGGATAGATTGGCGCCAATTCGCCTCCGACGTGGTGGCGTTGCTGGATAGTCTCGGATGTGACTATTACATCAAGGACGACCTCCGGCGCTATCTCCCCGCCGAACGTTCGGCGCCAAAAAAGAACGATAACGAGGAGGGCCGGGTCTTCGGGCTGACCCATGCTTATTATCGAGACCTCCAGAGGCAGACCGGCGGGCTTTCGATCAAGGTCCTGATGGATAACCAGGGATGGGACCGGGACAGGGCCGATATAGCGATGGGACTGCTGAGGGCCGCGGGGGTGGTGGGGTGATGCAGGTCGATCTCTTCTCCAGCGGGCCGGGCCGGGATCCTCTGAGCCGAGGCTATCCCGAAGACGACGAGGCCGGGACCCTCCCACTCCACCACCGGGGCCGGAGGTGCGCCAGGTGCGGCCGCCGTCTGGGAGTCGGCTGGACTGTCGTGGGGGCGGGGATGCTTTGCAGATATTGCGTCCGGGTGGTCTCGCCGAGCCGGACAATAAGGAAAGTTGGACGAGAAGTTTGTCCGAAAAGAGACAAAATGATAGGAGGCAGAATATGAGGTACGATGTTTTGGGCCGCCGGCTGTCGGCGATGGAACGGGGGAGCGGGATAGTGAGGCTCGCCGGCGGCGAGCTGGTGAGGTCCGGCGACGAGGTCCGGCTGCTTTACGACATGATGAGGTCCGACGAGGCGGGGGGCGGGCTGGACGGCGACCTCCAGCGGCGCCTGGAGGCATGGTCGAGATGGAACCCGCCCCATCGACATGGGGAGATCGCCAAGGCGGTGTGCGACGAAGCCGGGGCACGGCTGGCGGGGGTGGGCGGCGGATGAGGGCCATCAGCGGGCTTGACCGTAGGCTGACGGCGATGGAGAAGGAGGAGACGAAGACGTCGGCGCCACTCTGGGACCCGACCGACGAGGAATGGGAGGTGATAGATGAGCGGGTCGCGGCACTGCCCCCAGAGATCCAGGCGGAGATCGAGTGGCTTCTCGATAAGATCGGGGCGATGGTGGACGAGTCGGGCGAGCCCATTTCCTGGGAGGACGCCATCGACCGGCTCACGGCCGACGAGCTGGAGGTTATGGACATATTCCTGTCCCGGCTCACGGGCCAGCCCTCGATGCTGGAGGCGATCGGTTTGACGCTTCTACCGGTCGTCCGCCGACCCCGCTCGGAGACCATCTGGTGGGGGGAGAGGCGATCGATCATCGACCTTGACGGTTGGAGTGAAGGGGGGTGGATCCCCGACTCTCTCCGGCCTTATCGTCAGTCGGAGCAGACCCCCGCCCCTTCGGGCGAGGATCGATAGCTGGTGGTTGTCATGGGTACACATAGAGGCCAACGTCTCCAGTCCCCGGAGGACGTCAGGAAGGCGATCCAGCGTGTCTCTAACACGATTTTCCGAGAAGGTACTGAGGTGGAGAACGCCGGAAAGCTAGCGCACCTGTATAATGTCTTTATCCGGGCGTGGGAGCTGGACAAGCTGGCGGATATCGAGAAACGGCTTTCTGCTCTTGAGGAGGGGACGAAAAAGGAGAGAT
>JARFPK010000063.1 GCA_029167045.1 Candidatus Methanocrinis natronophilus | reverse complement strand
TCAAAATCGGCCAGACTTCTTTGCCAGGCACGACACCAGAGAGGACCTTTTCCATCTCCAGGTCTTCCGCGATCTGTTTTAGCGGGACAAATTCGCCATGCGACAGCACCTTCTTCGGTATTTGGTCCACGGAACGGACCTTGACCGCAACCCCGTTGACGTTCTTTCCAAGGTACTTGCTCTTCTGGCGAATCTTCTTCTTTTCTTTATCGTAATACGGGGTTATCTCATAGAGATATTCGTGGCCATTTATCTTTTTGATGCGAGTGAACGATTTCATATGCATATTTAGGCACATAATACTATTTATAGATTGCGGTAGATGGTAGCGAAAATCATCTTGATATGCCTAAATCATGGGGAGCTTAGGATTTACATAGTTATATTGATAAAATTTTCGCTGTTGTGGCTTAATCAAACCCTCATGCATTTTGATTAGTAGAATTGACAGTAATTTTTATTTCTGATATTTCATATCTGATATATTTTGATATCTTGAGTTGATAAATGCTGGAGTATTTCAGATAAAAAGGTAGAGACGGCTTTTATAATCGAAAGATCATATTTCGTGATCGGCTCAAAGCGGCCTTCTCATGATGATCGCCCCTTCGCCGTCGGGGTAGTAGTTTTTGCAGGTGGTATATATCTCGAAGCCCAGGTCGATGTAGAGGCTCTGGGCCCTCTTGTTTCCTGCCCTGACCTCCAGGATCACCTCCATGACCCCCAGGCGGCGGAATATATCGAGGAGCTCCGTCATCAGCCTTCCGCCGACCCCCCGCCCCCGGTCCCCGGACCGGACCGCCAGCCAGAAGACCCTTCCTTCCATCGGGGTCTGCCGGAATCCCAGAGCCATCCCCGCGATCTCGCCGTCCTTCTCCGCCACCAGGAAGGTGGTGGGGTAGTTCTCGTAGAAGTAGGTGAGGAGGTAAGGGTCGTGGCCCCCACCCGCCTCGGCGTCCAGCCTCACCGCCTCTGAGAAGTCGCGAGGCTCAAACCTCCTGATCCTGACGTTTTCCTTCGGCTCTCCCCCGGCTTCCATTACGGTCATCTCGGCGACCCTGTCGATCGGCCTCAAGATAAAAATAGCTTATCGATGGGGAGGTCTTTTATCCCATCGGGTACTCGGGATGCTGGCGACCCATCCTCTAGATATTAGCCGCCCTGGAGCAGCTTCGACCGCCCCTGGGGGAGGAGGCTTCAGATGGGATCTCTATTAGCCTATCATCCTGAAAGAGGATCTACGAAATGAACCAGAGAACGTCCATCGGGCTCCTCGCGATTCTGGCCCTCTTAGCCCTCCAGGGAACCGCGGCCTCACCCCTGGGGCTGGGGGCCGACGGCTTCCAGGGGACGACCTACATCCTTTCAAGGTCGGAGGCGGAGGTGATAATTCCCGCCAACGGAACCAGCTTCGACCTCACCATCCCCTACAAGACCGATCTCCTCTTCTTCGATCCTATAGGAAACGAGGTTCCCATCGAAACGGTGGTCGAGTTCCGGAGAGGGTCTTATACTTACCATATCTCATCCCATCGACCTGTCAGAGGCTACATCAAGTACAATCGCCCCATATTGGAGCAGAGGCTGGTAGCCCCCGTCGAGGTGGGCGAATCGGTGAGGGTCGTCCTGCCGGAGGGTTACGCCACTGGTGACCGGATCCTAGGCAGGGCGAGGCCCGGCCCCGACGAGGTGGGGACCGTCGGAGGGAGGGCCGCCCTATTCTGGACCGGCCCCGAGAAGAGGACGTACATAGACGTCAGCTTCTACAAAGAAGGCGCGCCCTGGGCCTTCAGGCTCTTTCTCCTCCTCCTCGCCTTCATCGCCGGGGTCTTGGTCCTGGAGCATAATATGAGCATCAAGAGGCTTCGATCCTTAAGGGAGAACGCCGAGATCGACGGGGACGAGCCAGGCTATTCCGATAAGGATAACGCCATGAAGGACCTTTCGGATAAGGATCTCGACGATAAGGATCTCGACGATAAGGATCTCGACGATAAGGATCTCGACGATAAGGATCGTGCTGAGAAGGATCGAGGCGGTGAAGGCCGGATCTGAGCTTGATCCGGGTCAGCGCTAAGTAAGGGCTCCTACATTCAACCACCATTATGGTGCCTGAAGAGATCGGAAAGCGGATCTATCTGGTAGGTGGCGCGGGGCTATCCCATCCCGCCGATTGCTCTGTCTACCTCGTCGACGCCGGGGAGGAGCTCTTCCTGATCGACGCCGGGGCTGGCCCCGGCGCTGGAGCGATCCTTCGTAACGTCGAAGCCCTAGGCTTCGATTCCTCCAGGATCGGCCACCTCGTCGCCACCCACTGCCACATCGACCACATTGGGGGGATATCCCGGATAAGAGAGGCGAGCGGTTGCAGGGTGATAGCCCACCAGGAAGATCGGGACGGAATCGAGTTCGGCGACCCGAGGCTCACCGCTGCCGACCTCTACGGGATCGAGTACTGGCCCGAGAAGATAGATAACCTCCTGGAAGGGGAAGAGGCTTCTAAAGAGATCGGCGATCTGGAGTTTCACTTCATCGCCACCCCCGGCCACACCCCGGGGAGCATCGCAGTTTATCTCGACGCGGAAGAGGGGCGGGTCCTCTTCGGCCAGGACGTCCACGGCCCCTTCAGCGACGGCTGGGGTTCCGACATCTACCGGTGGAGGAGGTCGATGGAGAAGCTCCTGGATCTGGAGGCGGACCTCCTCTGCGAGGGTCACGCCGGGGTCTTCAGGGGAGAGGAGGTGAGGGCTTACATAGAGTCCCAGCTGCGCAGGTACAGCCGGATTTAGGGGGCTTGTTCTGGGGAGCTTATGCCCTGAAGGTCGCTACAGCTCCCACCTCGACGGAGATATCCGCTTCCAGGAACTGTTTGGCGGTCCAGATGTTCGTCGAGGCGTGGCTCGACACGATTGGAGCCGTGTACGACCCACCCGCTAAAGCGAGGTAGGGGACGAGCTGGTCCGATAGATGGAGGTCTACCGCCGCCTTCGACCCCAGCTCCCGTTTAATCTCCTCGGCGGCGAGGGCGCCCACCCTCTCCGCCGGGAGACCCCGCTCCCCGAGGGCGGATCCGCCTTTCCACCCCGACCAGAGGGTTATACCGCTCCCCGTGGAGGGAAGCTCCTGGGTAACGCAGCCTATCTCCGCATCGTAACCTCCCCGTTTAAGCGCCTCGGCAGCCGCCTCCGACTGCCTTCGGACGACGTGCTCCGGGAGGTTTGAAGAGTGGGAGATCCCTTCGATGGATCTGGACTCTGAAGGAGATAGGTCCGCCCTCACTAGCTTTCCCGGGACCGTCTCCAGGACGGCGACCCCTCCCCCCCTCGGGTGATACCCCCGCTGCCGGCATGATAACCTCGCCATGACGCCGAACTCGGCGAAGGCGGGAAGGGCGACCTGGGAGAGGTAATCTATCGTGGGAGACCATTTTACGTCGGTTCCACCCCGGACGGTGAGGGTCGAGGGAGAGTCGGCGAAGACGAGGGCGGGGAGGAGACATTGGATGAGGAGGGTGACGCTCCCCGCGGTTCCGATATCCACATCATAATCGCCGCCCACAAGATCCTTCGGCCGGAATCTCAACTCCGAGGACCCCGGCTCCGCCCCTTCGACCTCTCCGTCAGCGACCCTGGCTAGGGCCTTTATCGCCGTGGCGTGCTGGGGGGACAGGCCAGGCTTCGGCCGATTCTCCCTGATCCTCTTTATCCTGACGGGATATCCTGTCACCGCTGAGAGGGCGGCGGCGGTCCTGACGATCTGGCCCCCTCCCTCGCCGAAGGACCCGTCTATCTCGATCATTCTACCATGGCTCTGAACTCCTCTTCGAACTCCTCAGAGATCCCGGCTATCCTGTTGGCCGCCTCCCTCATGAGGACTACGGGGTCGACATCTCTCGTCTTGAGCCGGAATATGGGGTTTGTCATCATGGGGAACTTTGCGTCGTATGTGGCGATGAGAACCCTCTCGTCTTCGAGGAGGTCCGTCCTGAGGAGGTTTAGGAGGGTATGGCTCTCCCCCTCGAACTCCAGAAGGAGCTCCTCGTCGGTCTTCTTTAGGATCTTTACGCTCATCTAATCATCCCAGTTCCGAAGTCGGGGCTCATCTTCCGGGACTCGACATGCTGGCATTCGTTACAGACGAGGTTTTTGCCGTCGAATTTCAGGGGTGTGGCGCACCTTCCGCAGTAGGCCTTGACGACCCCCAGATCGTCGTCTACTACCGATAGGCCGATGGTGGGGGTCGCGTCGATTATCTTCGCCTTGACGATATCCCTTAGCCCGAAGACCGTCCTTATATCCTTCACGTAGGAGCTCTTGACCCTGGATATGTGGATCAGAGCCTCGGTGTTGTGGATCGGCCTTCCCTCGCACCCCCTCTTGAATCCGAGGCGGAGGATGGCGAGGCTCTCCTTCAGGTCTGTGATCTGGCCGACTACCACGTCCCCGTTCCTCAGCTTGACGGGGGCGTTCGTCCTCGCAAGGACCTTCGCCGATCTATCCTTGGAGTCGAACTGCGTCACTCCCGTAGTTGAAGCCCGTAGAAACTCTCCTCTGACATAGGTGCCCTCGCCGGGGATGAACTCCTCTGCAGCCCCGACGACGTCACCGGGAATTACAAAATTTGATGGCATCTCATGGTCACCTGCAAAATATCCGATATAGCTCCACCTCTACAACCTGGAGATCTTTGGTGTGAAATTTGAAGGTCCTCTTCATGGGAAAGGCGATCTTCTGGACCTCTTCGACCTTACAGGGTTCGACGAACCGTCTAATGAACCCTTCGCTTCCCGCGTTGTGGATCGAGTAGACGACCTCTGCCGTCTCTGTCGCCTTTCTTAAGAAGGCCCGATCGCCATAGCTCCCTTTCTGGGCTCCGAAGGGCGGGTTCATCACCACCGTGGAGACGTTCTGTAGCCCAATATTCGCCACGTCTCCCCGCACGAATTGGACCTCAGCGCCGACGCGACGGGCGTTCTCTCTTGCGATCCTGATCGCCGATGGGTCGATCTCCACCCCCACCACCCTCGCCCCCAGGATCGCGGCGCCTATGGCGAGGACGCCGGTTCCTGAGCCTAGGTCGCAGACGGTGCCCTCCAGATCCCCCCGGAGGAGGGCTGAATAGAGGAGCTCCGAGGCGATGGTGGCAGGGGTAGAGTACTGTTCAAGCCTGGGATCTGGGGAGGCGAACCCCTCCAGCCGTTCCAGCATCATCTCGAGTTTTCGTCTCTTCATGGTCAGGTGGGGTCATGGGGTCGGCCCGGGGCGGGCCGACCCTAAAAGGGGTCAGCGAACGCTTCTTTCGCTATGTCCTTGGGGCCTGACCTATATTAAGTAGTGGGTCAGATCGATGAGAAGATACAGGAATACCAAGGCGACGAAGAGCCGCAAGGACCGCCAGACGACGACCTTGAGGACCGACTCGAAAGACCACCTCTCCAGACGGGCCGTTCTGAACTCTGACCTTCTCGAGGTGATCTCGCCTAGATCCGAGAAGAACCTCAAAAGGCGTCTCTGGGCGGACCTGGTCCTGACCCTGACGGCGGGGATATCTTCGCAGATCTGACCCGCCCGCGGTCCATCGGAGGAAGGGGCTGGTAGGCTTGCCTCAGGGCCCTTCGACGGCATGGATATCCCACAGATGCCCCCCCCTCCGCCGGAGGAGGCGGAGAAGGTGACGGAGGTTGCGGGTTTGGGGGTATCGGGGTTATCGTCGGAGAGCCCGGCTTCGGTTTCTGCCTTCATCGCCACTTTTCGTCCGTCGACACCCCATCGATCAAAGCCGGGATATACCACGGATTCGGCAGGCATCTCGGCCTCTCCGCCCGAAGCCCCCCCATCGGAGAGGAGGACTTCTTCTATCGAGCGGATCATCGGAGATCTCGCCGCCCTTCTCCTCTCCCTGAACTTTTCATACTCCTGGACGAAATCCCGGTCCACCGGCGACTCCGCCTCCTCTTCGGCGGGGACGATCTCCCTGACCCCCTCGACGGAGGCTCTGGACTTGGGCTTTGCCAGGGGCCTCTCTTCGATCAGGTTCATCGACTCGTTCCAGCTCCTGATGAGATCAAGCTCGGCAGCCTCCGCCAGGGCGGTCCGGGTGAGAACCCTTCCCATGAGGAGGAGGGCGCTCTGGCCGGCCTTGAGGAGGAGAGCGTCCTTCGCCCCCCCACCTCCTCCCGAGATCTCCTGGAGCCTCTCGACCATGAGGCGGCCCTCTCTGATCTGGAAGGCGCTTATCATCCCCAGATCTGGAGCCGCGAGTTCGAAGGCGCGTTCGGCCCGTTTCAGATAGGCGATCGTCTCCGAGAGGTCTCCTGCGGATTCCCCCTTGAGCATCGCCGAGATGAACCTTCCCAGGGTCTTGAAGGCGGGCAGGAGGTGTCCGCAGGCTTCCCTGGAGCCCCGGGTCACCGGACCGATCTGGAGGATCCCCTGGTTGAAGTGCTCGACGGCGTCGGAGACGACGTCGTTGAGCTTCCAGTCCTCGTCCTTTATGAGGTTGAGCCGCCAGGCCTCCTTCATCCCCATCATGCAGCGGCGGAGAGCTTCGACGGTGGGCCTCTCCGACCCCTCCTCACCCTTAGAGAGGGCGGAGTTGAGCGCCCCCACCCCCTCTTCGGCGAGCTTCACCGCCCTCTCAGCCTCCGTCTCCATCTCCATCATCACGAAGGCCGAGGCGAACCTGGCGATCGCCGCCTCCGTCTCCAGGTTAGCAAGCCCCACCCTCTCGGTCATCGCGAGCTCGATATAGCATTCGGCTGCCCCCCTGTAGCTGACGGAAGCCTCAACCAGGAGATCTGCTGCCTCCTGATCCTCCTTCTCGCCGGCGATCTGGCGGAGGGCCTGGTGATGGAGGTCCCGGCCCTGGATCGATCTAGCGGCAGCGAGCCACGATACGGCGTTGGCCCGGACCGGCTGCATGCTTTTTCTGATGAGATCGAGGCTCGTTTCCAGATCGTCGGCCGCCTGGCGGAGATCCCCCATCTCCAGGTAGAGCCGCCCCAGGTTGGAGAGGACGACGCCGGCGTTGTGGTCCTGGCCGATCCCTTCGAAGATACCCATGCTCTTCTGGTAATAGCCTATGGCAGACTCCCACCTCGCCAATTCGGCGTTCACCCGTCCGATACGGTTCAATAGCCAGGCTACCTGCCTCTGGTCGCCGAGCCCCTCGAAAGCGGCGAGGCTCTTCTCGTACTGCTGGAGGGCGAGGTCGAAATCTCCGGTCTCGGCGTAGACCCTCCCGAGGCTTCCTGTCATCTGGGCTACGCCGAAGTCGTCCTCTAGACTCTCGAAGATCTCGAGGCTCTTTCTGCAGCTATCGATCGCCTTATCGTACTCCTGGCTGGTCCTGTAGGCAGATCCCATGTTCCCGAGAACCTGAGCGAGGGAGCCGATGTCTCCCAGGGCGGAGAAACCCTCTTTCGCCCTCTCGTAGTAGTGGAGCGCCCGGCCGAGGTATCCCTGACGGGCGTGGACCTGGCCGAGGTTGTTCAAAAGGACGGACCTGACGTGGGGGTCTGTAGTTAGGGAGAGGGACTTATTGTAGCATCTGGCGGCGACTCCAAGATGCCCCGCCAGCCTGCAGATATCCCCCAGCCTCTTTATGTCGTAGATATCGGAGAGACAGTTTAGGAGCCTGACGCAGATCCCCTCATCGATCTGTCCATCTTCGAACCTCTCCAGGAGGGCGGCTACGAGATCAGCACAATCTCCACTTATCGATTTTGGATCGATAGGCCGGGAGAAACCACCCCTCATATAAGACTCAAATATCTCCTGGAGGACTACGAGCTGATCCATCGCGTATGAATCGACTTTTATCTTTAAGTAGTTTCTGCGAGAATAGTATGCTGCGGATACATTGAGGTGATCCAGTCGAGGCGGATTAGATAGTTATATCCCCGGAGGCGCAGATGAGTACAGTCTGGATGGGTTCTCATAGTATCCCAAACGAGACCGACCAGAGGTAAGACCGCCCTCTCCCTGAAGGTCTTCTAGGAAGGTGGAGGTGGGTGGATGGGCGGAGAAAAATTTATATTGTCTTTGATATATATGATATCTTGATGATTATTATGATGAAGCAGATCTTCATCATCTCGGCCCTGACCACGGTGGCGTCAGGGGATGAGGGTACAGGAAGAGAGGAGAAGGAGGTCTCTGATCTGCATCCCCAGGCCGCCGGCGACGGGTCTGTTTTGGAGGAGACTATTATCATGGAAGAGCTGGAATACGGAGGTGGGGTGGCTAAGGGGTACGTCATCCCCATCGGACCCGCAAAGATCGTCTTTGCGGTGGGGGTGAAGGGTATGGTAGGATGCGGAGCCTTCGACGTCCTGGCCTTGGAGAGGTTCGGCTATCCTGCGGCAAGGGTCAAGCCGACGGAGAGCGGCTCCATTGAGAGCCTCGAGGATCTCTTTAAGGGAGAGGTGAAGGACGCCAACGGACCGGCCGCCGCCCTCGGGGTCGAGGTCGGGATGAGGGGGAGAGATGCCCTCGAACTCCTATGATCTAGGATACCAGCGACGGTGAGGCTAGATTGATGATCTTTCTGGACGATATCAGGAAGGCGGCAGCGATCCTGGATGGAAGGGTCATCCGGACGCCCCTCGTCCGATCAGCCACCTTCTCGCGGATCGCCGACGCCGAGGTCTACCTCAAGCTTGAATGCCTCCAGACCGGAGGCTCCTTCAAGGTGAGGGGGGCGACCTTCAAGCTCCTCATGAGCTCTGGAGAGATAGGAGGTGGTGGGGTCGTGGCCGCATCGGCGGGAAACCACGCCCAGGGGGTAGCCCTGGCTGCTAAGGCCGCGGGGGTCGCCGCCACCATCGTGATGCCCGTCTGGGCGTCGATGGGAAAGCAGGAGGCGACTAGAAACTACGGGGCCCAGGTGCTCCTGGCGGGAGATAGCCTCGCCGAGAGCATATCCATCGCTAAAGATATGGCCGAAGACGGCAGGACCTTCATACACCCTTACGACGACGAGGATATAATCGCCGGGCAGGGGACGATCGGCCTGGAGATACTGGAGGACCTCCCCGACCCGGACGTCGTCGTCGTCCCCGTCGGAGGCGGCGGCCTCATCGGAGGGATCGCCTCGGCTATCAAGCCCCTGAGGCCTGAGACGAGGATCCTGGGGGTCGAGGCCGCCGCCTGCCCCTCGGCCTTCGAATCTCTCCGGAAGGGGAGGAGGGTCACCGTCGAGGCGAAGAGATCAATAGCCGACGGTATCTCTGTGAAGGAGCTCGGCGAGACCAACTTCCCCATAATCCGGGAGCATGTAGAGGAGGTCCTCCTGGTGGAGGAGGAGGAGATCGCCTCGGCGGTCCTGGCTCTCCTGGAGAGAAAGAAGATCCTGGCAGAGGGGGCGGGAGCAGCCCCCCTGGCAGCCCTTCTAAGCTCGAAGTTTGAGGTACCGGAGGGGGGGAAGGTCGTCCTCGTCATCAGCGGAGGAAACCTGGACCCTCCCCTCCTGGAGAGGGTGGTGAGACAGGGGCTTTTGAAGAACGGGAGAATCATGCGGTTTTCAGCATGCATCGACGACGTTCCCGCCTCCCTCTCCCGTCTCCTCGGCCTCGTGGCGGAGAGGGGGGGAAACGTCCTCTCTATCCATCACGCCAGGGGCGGCATCGGCCTCTCCCTCTTAAGGGCAAGGGTGGAGGTGGAGGTGGAGACCCGGTCCTTCGACCAGATCGAGGATATAAGACAGAGGCTGACGGCCGCAGGATATGAGATCAAGGTCAGGAGGTGAAGGACCGCCTCCTCCACTAGATCAATTTGATAGAAAATTTCAGGGCGCAAACTCCGGTCTTCAGGCCGGAGTAAGCCCGTACGACATCTATAAATAGTATTTACACCTAAAAGCTGTTGTGTAGATGCGTTCTTCTCATCATAGCAGGTATAATATCAATTACCATCTGGTCTGGATACCAAAATATAGGAGACCAGTAATAACTGCGAAGGTAGCAACGGATTTAAAAGGGATCCTAGAAGAGATCGCACAGTCCAAGGGAATTGAAATGGGTTAGAGATCATGCCAGATCATATACATCTCTTCATTTCGTCGCCACATCCACATGCTCCCTTGCTGCTTTTTAATTGGTTCAAAGGCATCAGTGCCAGGATCTACAACCACAGATGGGGTGCACCATACCTCCGGTGGACGAATTCGTATTTTGTTGGGACGGCTGGAACTGTAACCGCTGAAACAATAAAGCAGTACATCGTGGAGCAAAAATCAAAATGAGATCTGCCTACAAGTTCCGAATCTATCCTAATCAAAAGCAGGTAGCAGAGTTAGAGGACACTCTTGAAATCTGCCGGAACTTGTGGGATACAGCACTTGCAGATCGTAAAGCTGCGTGGGAGAAACGTGGTGAGACCAGATCTTATCCGTCTTTTCGCACTAACGGTCTAATCTCCAAACATTTCCCCTCATAATTAATAGCAAAGATTTATTAAATATCCCGTTATATCCCGTTTTTTAGGGGTAGCAATTATGGAGATAAGGACTCTTCCACTAGAT
>JARFPK010000062.1 GCA_029167045.1 Candidatus Methanocrinis natronophilus | reverse complement strand
TTCTAGTAGATCCTAGGAACACAAGTCAGCTATGTTCCAGGTGCGGTCTTAAAGTGCCGAAGTCGCTATCGGATCGGGTCCATGAATGTCCTCAATGCGGGCTGGTCATGGACCGTGACGAGAATGCAGCGATAAACATTCTGAGACTGGGGCTACAGTCTCTGCCAAAAGCTAGAAGCCCCGCCCTTCAGGGCGGGGAGTAGTCACACCTGCCCGACGCACTTTATCGATGAATATCCCAAGCTGGTGGTTTGAATAATGGATGAGACCGAAGCGAAGAACGTCGAAGGGGGCCAGGACCTGGCCACCGTCAGCCAGAGGCTCTCGTCATTTATACTCGACTTGATAGTATTGAGCGTGATCTATATCGCCCTGATCTTCCTCTCCGGAGATGAGATGGGGGAGTCGATAGTCAGGAGCGTTTTTGGAGAGGTCTTCCACCATACTCAGTTCATCATGGCGGCGTTCGGGATAGGATACTACACCTACTTCTTCGGGAAGGGGCAGACTCCGGGGATGAGGCTCGTGGAGATCAGACTGGTCCGGACGGACGGCGTCGAGCCGGTGGGCCTTCCCAGGGGCTTTCTCCGGTGGGTCGGGATGGAGATATCGGGGATCTTCCTCCTCCTAGGATACATCTGGATCCTCATAGACAAGAAGAGACAGGGGTGGCACGACAAGATAGCCGGGACCTACGTCGTCAACGTCTGATCCTGGATTTGAGAATGCGAGACCTGAGGCCTGGGGGCCTATGACCCAATCAAACCTCACCTTTTTTCATCCGGCAGCGCCCCGGCCTCCGTGCCCCCCGAAGGGCCGACGCCTCTCTCAAGCTCTTTGCCCATCTCGAAGGAGCCGCCCCGGTGGACCGCTCCCCACCGGAGGTTCCCGACGATCCCGTAGAGGGTCTGAACCTCCCGGTCGGTCAGCATCGCCCTCCCTAAGATCCTCTTCAGCATCAACATCGTCTTTTCGAGCTTATGCTGGTGGTACTCCGACTCTACTAGAGCGGTCCGAAGCCTCGCCAGGAGGCGGGCGAGGTCGTCGCTGCCGGCGAGTTTGACCTCTCCGGCCTCCACCCTGGAGAGCTCATAAAAAAGGACGGCACCAGCGTGGGAGACGTTCATTATCGGATAACCGGGGCTTGTGGGTATGGATACGACGATGTGGCAGAGAGCCAGCTCCTGGCGAGATAGGCCGTCGTCCTCCCGTCCCAGAAGGAGGGCCACATCCCCCGCAGTCCCTCCGAGCCTCTCGGCCAGATCCCGGGGGGTGAGACTCGGGACCCGGAGGTGACGGTCGGTGGATCGCCCTCTCACACCTGTCGTCCCGACGACGAGGTCTGCTCCCGCCACCGCCTCTTCCAGACTATCCGCGGCCCTCGCCCCCTCCACCAGGTCCCTCGCGTGGGATGCCATGGCGAGACCGAACTCCCCGATATAACAGGGGCGTACGAGGACGAGGTCGGAGAAGCCGAAGTTCTTCATCGCCCTCGCCACAGAGCCGACATTCCCCTCGTACAACGGCTCCACCAGGACGACAGAAAGTCTCATCCTTTGGAGACTCCCAGAGGTACGACCCTCGCCACCTTCCTAGCTATATTCAGTTGATCGACGACTTCTACGACCTCGTCACTCGGCTTGTAGACCTCGGGGGCCTCCTCGGAGAGCATCTTCGGGTGGGTAGCCATAACCTTGATCCCACGCCGCATGAGGGCCTCTTTCACCTCAGACCCCCCGTAGATCTTCTTCGCCTGGGTCCTGGACATGATCCTCCCCGCCCCGTGGCAGGCGGACCCGAAGGTGAGACGCATCGCCCCCTCTCCGCCGCAGAGGACGTAAGAGGGGGTCCCCATGGATCCGGGGATGATCACCGGCTGGCCCAGATCGCGATAGGCCTGCGGGATCTCTCTCCTCCCTGGACCGAAGGCCCGCGTCGCCCCCTTCCTGTGGACGACGAGCCTCTCCATCGTCCCGTCGACGGAGTGCTCCTCCACCTTGGCGACGTTGTGGGCGATGTCGTAGACGAGGTCGAGGCTGGCGCCGGGAAAGTGCCTCTCGAAGACCTCCCTCGTCCAGGCGGAGATGATCTGGCGGTTAGCCCAGGCGTAATTCGCCGCCGCCGCCATCGCCCCGAAGTAGCTCTCCGCCTCTGGTGTGCCCAGAGGCGCGCAGGCGAGCTGCTTATCGGGTAGCTCTATACCGTACTTTCGGACCGCCCGGCTCAGAACCTGCAGGTGATCGGTACAGATCTGGTGGCCAGCCCCCCTCGATCCGCAATGGATCATCACGGTAATCTGCCCTTCGGAGAGGCCGAACCTCCTGGCGAGGCCGTCATCGAAGATCCTGTCTACCCTCTGAATCTCCAGGAAGTGGTTTCCGCTCCCCAGGGTCCCCAGCTGAGGCCGCCCCCTCTTCCTCGCCTTGAGGCTCACCTGGTCCGGCTTTCCTCCCTCCATAAATCCGTTCTCTTCGCAGTGCTCCAGGTCCTCGGGAACGCCATAGCCAGCCTCCACCGCCCAAGCCGCCCCCCTGGTGAAGACCTCATCGAGCTCGTGCTCCGAGACCCGCAGCCTCCCCTTAGCCCCGACGCCGGAGGGCACGTCGTGGAAGAGGTCGTCTACGAGGCTTGATATCATCGGTACCGCATCCTTCGCGAAGAGGTCTGTCCTGAGCATCCGTACGCCGCAGTTTATATCGAAACCGACGCCTCCGGGGCTTATGACGCCCCCATCCTCCCGGAAAGCAGCGACGCCCCCGATGGGGAATCCGTAGCCGAGATGGGCGTCGGGCATCGCCATGGAGTATTTGACGATGCCCGGGAGGGTGGCTACGTTCGCCACCTGGTCGATGGTTCCCGGCTCGACCTGCGTGAGAAGCTTATCGGAGATGAATATCCTTCCCGGGACCCGCATCCCCTTCTGGTGGCCCATCGGCACCTCAAATATGTTATCATCAACCCTATTCAGCATGCGATCACCTCAAACGTCCAAAACCACTTGGGCGGTCCAGATCTCGTCGCCACCATCCGCCGCTTCTTTCTTTATCTCAAACTGGTGAAGGGTGACCGCCTTCACCTCAGTATCGAAGAAGTGCCTCTCGGGGTCCACCCTCTCCCCGCGGATCCGGCCAGAAAGCCTCCAGCCCGCCTCCACCTCTTCGATCTCCACCTCGAAGATCGAAAACGCCGCCAGCTCCACCTCGAAGAGGTAGAGGATCTCCGAGAGCCAGTCGTAGAGGAGCGCCTCCAGAGACTCCGCCTCGATCTCGAGAGGCCAGGTCTCCTCCGCTCTGACGGTAGCAGGGTCTATCATGGCGGTGAGCATCGCCAGGCCTGCGTTCTCGAAGGCCTCCTCCAGGCTCCTGCCCCGGGCCCGGAACTTGACGTCGGCGGTGTGCTCGAGATATTCTATAGCTTTCATTCTCAACAGGATCAAGGGGGAGGGATTTATTAATAGGTTGAGGTCGCCCCCCCCCCACCAAAATAGCCCTCATACGCGGATCGATTTTTATAGGCTGAGCCTTATCATGGGAACCCAGCCTGCCGAGAGGTAGAGGCTAAATACCATAGGTATATCGAGTTTGAGTTGGTGAGTCGGCATGGCGGAGACCATTGAGGAGATCGCATCCCGGGTTCGCGAGCTGCGAGAGCTGGAGAAGGTGACGGCGGAGGAGATGGCAGAATACCTGAAGGTGCCTCTGGAGACCTACATCTGCTACGAGGAGGGGAAGACGGATATCCCGGCGAGCAAGCTCTTCGAGATCGGTCAGAGGCTCGACGTGGAGATGAACCTCCTTCTCACCGGCGAAGAGGCGAGGGTGCGGATATTCACGGTGACGAGGAAGGGCGAGGGGGTCGAGGTGGAGCGGAGGGGCCAGTACAAGTACCAGAACCTGGCGGGCAAATTCCTCTCCAAGAGAGCCGAGTTCTTCACCGTGACCATCGAGCCGAAGAAGGAGAAACCCGCCGCCTACAGCCATCCGGGCCAGGAGTTCGATTACGTCCTGGAGGGGTCCCTCAACTTCTCCATCCACGATAATGAGATCATTCTGAACGAAGGCGACTCGATACTCTTCGACTCGTCATATAAACACTCCATGGAGGCGAGGGGCGAACGGCCCGCGAAGATGCTCGTCGTGGTGATTTAACAGCATAAAGAGGAACTTAAAATGTCGTCTTTACTGGATAGGTTCGTCCCAAGGACGGACTTCGAGAGCTACGAGGATTTCATAGAGAACTTCGAAATAAAGGTCCCCGAGAACTTCAACTTCGCCTTCGACGTGGTGGACGTCTATGCGAAGGACGACCCCGATAAGGTGGCTATAGTCTGGTGCAACGACTCCGGGGACGAGGTGATCATCACCTTTGGGGAGATGAAGGTCGAGAGCGACAGGGCAGCCAACTTCTTTTTGAACCACGGGATCAAAAAGGGCGACTGTGTGATGCTCTCCCTCAAGAGCCGCTACGAGTTCTGGATCTGCATGATCGGCCTTCACAAGATCGGGGCCGTGGCCATCCCGGCAACCCAAATGCTGAAGAGAAAAGACATAGTCTATAGGATCAGGAGAGCTGACCTCAAGATGATCATCTCCATAATGGGGGAGGGGGTCCCCGAGGAGGTGGACGGGGCCTGCGAAGAGCTTGGAACCGGCCAGCAGGTATTGAAGGCCTTCGTCGGGGAGGGGGAGAGGGAGGGCTGGCTCGACTTGAAGGCGGAGCTGAAAGGAGCATCTCCGAAATTCCAGAGGCCGGCGGGGGAGGCGGCGACGAAGAACACCGATGTCATCCTCGCCTACTTCACCTCCGGGACGACCGGCAACCCCAAGATGGTCAACCACGACCAGACCTACCCCCTCGGTCACATCCTGACCGCCAGATACTGGCAGAAGGTCGAGGACGGCGGCCTCCACTACACCGTCGCCGACACCGGCTGGGCTAAGGCGGTCTGGGGGAAGCTATACGGCCAATGGATCGCGGGCTGCGCGATCTTCGTCTACGACTACGACCGGTTCGACGCCGGAAAGATGATGGAGATGGCGGCGAAGCACAAAGTCACCACCTTCTGCGCTCCTCCTACCATCTATCGGTTCATGATAAAGGAAGACATATCCAGGTATGACTTCTCGACCCTCAAATACGCCGTCACCGCCGGCGAGCCCCTGAACCCCAGCATATATGACAGGTTCCTCGAGGCTACGGGGCTGCGGCTCATGGAAGGCTTCGGCCAGACAGAGACGGTCGTCGCCATAGCCAACTACCCCTGGATGGAGCCGAAGCCCGGGTCCATGGGAAAGCCCTCGCCGGGGTACGACATGGTCCTGGTGGACAAGAACGACCGGGTCTGCGAGGTTGGCCAAGAGGGGGAGATCGTCATCAAGACCGAGGGTGGAAGGCCCATCGGCCTCTTCGTCGATTATCACCTCGACCCGGAGAAGATGAGGAACACCTGGCACGACGACTACTACCACACAGGGGATACCGCCTGGATCGATGAGGATGGATACTTCTGGTTCGTCGGGAGGGCCGACGACATCATCAAGAGCTCAGGATATCGGGTCGGCCCCTTCGAGGTGGAGAGCGCCCTCCTCACCCATCCGGCGGTCCTGGAATGCGCCATCACCGGGGTTCCCGATCCCCTGAGGGGGCAGGTGGTGAAGGCGACGGTCGTCCTGACGAAGGGCTATGCTCCGTCGGAGGAGCTGAAGGTCGAGCTTCAAAACCATGTCAGGAACATAACGGCCCCGTACAAATATCCGAGAATCGTCGAGTTCATGGACGAACTCCCAAAGACTATCAGCGGAAAGATAAGAAGGGTGGAGATCCGGGAGAAAGACAAGCCCTATCCTGTCATAAACGCCATCGAGTGCAAGGCCTGCGATAGGTGCATCATCGCTTGCCCCGTCAACGTCCTCTCCCTCGGTGAGGAGCTGAACGTCCGGGGATACCGCTTCGCCGTATATTCTGGGGAGGGGTGCACCGGCTGCGGGAACTGTTATTATACCTGTCCGGAGCCCTTCGCCATCGATGTACATATACCGTCAAAGGAGAGGTTCGAGGAGGATTGAAGAGATGCCAGCTCAGCTTATTGAAGGAAACAAGGCAGTGATCGTGGGGGCGATGTACGCCGGATGCGACTGCTTCTTCGGCTACCCAATAACCCCCGCCAACGAGATCCTCCAGGAGGCCTCCAAATACTTCCCGCTGGTGGGAAGGAATTTCGTCCAGGCGGAGTCCGAGGAGGCGGCGATAAATATGGCCTACGGAGCGGCTGCCGCAGGCCACCGGGTCCTCGCCGCCTCCTCGGGGCCGGGGATGAGCCTGAAGCAGGAGGGGATATCCTACATCGCAGGGGCGGAGCTTCCTTGTGTCATCGTGGACATAGCGAGAGCCGGGCCGGGCCTGGGAAACATAGGGCCTGAGCAGTCCGACTACAACCAGGCTGTCAAGGGTGGGGGGCATGGGTGTTACAGGAACATAGTCCTCGCTCCAAACTCCGTCCAGGAGATGTGCGACTTCACCGTCCGGGCCTTCGACCTCGCCTTCAAGTACAGAAACCCCGCAGTCGTCCTCGCCGACGGGGTCCTCGGCCACATGGTGGAGCCCCTGAGATTCCCGCAGATCGCGGTCGAGCCGGTGATCGATCCCTCCTGGGCTGTACGCGGCAACAGCGAGACTAGAGGTAACCTGGTCACCTCCATCGATCTCGACTTCAAAGAGCTGGAGGCCCACAACCTCAAGCTCCAGGCGAAGTATGATAGCATACGAAAGAATGAGGTCGATTACGAAGGGTACAGGATCGATGACGCTGAGGTCGTCCTCGTATCCTACGGTATCAGCAGCAGAATCGCAAAGTCCGCCGTCGAGGCCGCAAGGGGGGAGGGCATAAAGGCCGGCCTCTTCAGGCCGATATCTCTATTCCCCTTCCCTACAGAGGAGCTCTCGGCCCTCGCCGAGAGGGGGGCAGGCTTCATCTCCGTAGAGATGAGCAACGGCCAGATGAGGGATGACATCAGGCTTGCGACAGGATGCCAGGACGTAGGACTCGTCTCTCGATACGGAGGAAACCTCATAGGAAGAGACGAGATCAGAGAGAAGATCAGGGAGGTGGCTTAGAATGGCATCAAAAGAGAAGTTGATAAGGTCGGCTGGGATGTATGGCGTCTTTGAGAGGAAGGGAGGGTCGGCTCCCACCGCCACCCACTACTGTCCCGGATGCGGCCACGGGATATTGCACAAGATCATAGCAGACGCCATGGCCGACCTCGACATCCAGGATCGATCCGTCGTCATTAGCCCGGTCGGGTGTGCCGTCTTCACCTATTACTATATCGACTGCGGCCACGTCCAGGCGGCTCATGGGAGGGCTCCCGCCGTCGCCACCGGATTATCCCGGGCCGAGGACGACGCCATCCTCATATCGTACCAGGGCGACGGCGACCTCGCCTCCATAGGCCTCAACGAGACGGTCCAGGCTGCAAACCGGGGCGAGAAGATGGCGGTCTTCTTCGTCAACAACACCGTCTACGGGATGACGGGTGGCCAGATGGCGCCGACGACCCTCCTCGGTGAGGTGACGGCGACGACCCCCTCCGGCAGAGACCCTCGCGACTCAGGATACCCGATCCACCTCTGCGAGCTCCTGGACACCCTGCAAGCCCCCGTCTACATCGAGCGGGTCTCCCTATCGAACATAAATCAGATCAGAAAGGCCCGTCGGGCAGTCAGGAGGGCCCTCGAGATCCAGAGGGACAAGAAGGGCTACGCCTTTGTAGAGTTCCTCTCCCCCTGCCCCACCATCTTGAGGATGGATGCCAATAGGGTCGAGGAGTTCATAAATGAGGAGATGGAGGAAGAGTTCCCCCTCAAGCTTTTCAGGGACCGATCCGCCGAGGTCGTCCCGATCAAGAGGGCTGAGAGCGACTTCTCGAAGGCCTCCCTCGACAGGATCTTCGGCCTCGATGGAGAGGTGGAGGTGGTGGAGATCGTAGCCGACCCCGCCTTCGGGTCCAAGGGCGTCAAGATAGCCGGCTTCGGCGGCCAAGGGGTCCTCAGCATGGGTCTAGCCCTCGCCCAGGCGGCGTACCAATCCGGCCGTTTCGTCTCCTGGTACCCCGACTACGGCCCCGAGCAGAGAGGAGGGACCTCCAACTGCTCCGTAGTAATCTCCGGGGAGAGCATAGGATCGCCCGTAGTCGACCATCCCGACGTCCTGGTGGCCTTCAACCGGCCGTCCCTGGAGAAGTTCGCCTCCGATGTCAGAGAGGGCGGCCTGATCCTCTACGACGGACTGGCCGGAGCCTTCAAATCGCCGGAGGGGGTTAGGGCCGTCCCGGTACCGGCGACGGAGATCGCGCTATCGAGGGGGGTAGAAAAGGCGGCCAACACCGCCATGTTCGGAGCCCTGATGGAGCTTGGGGGCCTGGGCCTCCCTCGCGAAGCCTTCGGCGGCGCCTTCCAGAAGACCTTCGCTAAGAAGCCGAAGCTGATACCCCTGAACCTGGAGATCCTGGAGGAGGGGGCGAGGAGCGTCAGATGAAGCTCGGAGAAGGGAGCCGATAAGAACCGAATATCGCCGTCAGATGCCCGCTTCAAAATGTTCAGATGGGGGATGCAGATCCGAGCGGGCAAATGACCCTCTCTTTACCCATCCAATTGAGTCTTTAAATTTGTTACCGGAGCCTATAGGGTCCGGTCGATTGTACCAAAAAATACAAATATGACCGATGCCTAACTATGATTACTTCAAGCAATGAAGGGGTGATAGTATAAAGAAATTTGCAGCGCTATTTGTATTGGTAGCGGCGCTTTTGTCCGCTCCAGCTATGGCAGGCGATTGTGGACCTTGTTTCGACAGGTGTTGTGAGAGCGCGACTCTGAACTCCATTGACGGTGCAATGACCTTCGGCAAGTTCCCTGCGAACCTCAACTTCAACTTCATCAAGCAGGGCAATCAGGATGCATGGACCTTTGGATTTGCGGGTTCAAACCCTATTGCCAAGAACGCTTTCAACGTTGAGGAGGAGCAAATAGCAGGGGCCTTGTTTGACAAGGGTATGGCCCAAGCCCAGATAATGGGGACTGATGGACGGGGTGATAAAAAAGAAAGTAACCTCGCAAGTACACAGGTTGCGAACATAAAGATCATCCAGTCCGGGAACCAGATGGCTAAAGCCTTTGGAGCGGGCATCGCCGACAACCAGGTGAACATCAAGACTAGTCAGATACCTTCCAAGTGTTGAGTACAGGAACACCATGGAGACTTACATTAAGCTCATCGGCTTCGCGCTGATGAGCTCACTCCTTATTTTTAGTTCGGCGTGCGATCTCGCGTCGGCTGGACCGTTCCCAGCAGTCACGCAGCCAAGCTACCCAGAATCCCTCAGCCTGGTAAAGAATTCCATTGGGGATTTCGCAAGGGCCGGCTCGTCTGTAAAGCCCGGCATATTTTGTCCGGGAGATCTGAAGATTAGCACCAAATTCGATTCTTCACTATCCGAACTCACGGGTTTACCGTTCTTCAACGATCCTGAGGATGATGACGAGACCTTCCACGGGGTGGTGGCGATCAATACAGAGAGAGGGAACTCCGTCACCAGCCATGGGCAGTTCAAGACGCCCCCCACCAACGTCAACTACTTGGATATCGATGTAAGGAACATAATCGTCATATCCATAAACACCGCTCGAGGCGGAAGCTCCATCGCGACCTCCGAGATCTTCATCGAGCCTATCCAGAGAGCATCCTGATGCTCTTGTATCCCAATATATAAAGCTCAAAGTCGAAATAGATCTGATTCTATAGCCTATATCAGCTGGAGATCATCGGCGTCCGTGACCTTCTTCCTGTCCATACTGCCGTCCATCACCGCCCCCTCCAGGGCCCGCCCCAGGGCTAGAGTCAGGGCCTCCACCTTCTGCCAGTCGTCGCCACCGGAGACCCTCAGGTGAAGGGTGAATCTGCCGTTGTAGGCGAGGGTTCTCATGAAGTGGCCTAGGTTCTCAAGCTCCATGCCCTCGAGAAAATCGCCCAAAAAGTCCACGTCCAACCTGCAACCAGCCTCACCGAACCTGACAGCAGCAAAAGCCAGAGCCTCTCCGGAGGGGACGGAGGAGCTTCCTATCCCGGCATCGACGAGCTTTGCCAGGACCTGGCCTAAGGCGATGGCCACGTCCTCGACGGTGTGGTGGTCTCCCGTCAGAAGGTCTCCCCTGGCCCTCACCTCTAAATCGAACCCCGACGCCTGAGCTATTATATGAAGGACCTCGTCGAGGAGGGGGACCCCGGTCTCTCCTTCCCAGGATCCCGACCCTTCTGTATCGACGAATACCTCCACCTCGGTCTCTGCCGTATCTCTCCTGAAAGAACCGCGCATGATGATGGGTCTATTAGAAGATATTTAACTTATTCTGAGAGGGGATAAACGACCTCGAAGTTTATAGCGGCGGGGTGCAGGGGTAGAGAAAACCCCGGTCTTTAGGCCGGGGATGAATCGTACCCCGCCTTAAGCCATGAATCTTTAAATACTATAGCAGCATAAGTGAGTATAATGCTTAAAGCCTTCAAATATAGGATCTATCCGACAAAAGCACAGCGGTCTAAGATG
>JARFPK010000008.1 GCA_029167045.1 Candidatus Methanocrinis natronophilus | reverse complement strand
TGTGGATAAAAGGTGAAACGCATCTGAGGATAGCGAATCTGAATGATAATCTTATTAAGATTATTCGACTATTAGGACGGGATTGTGAAAAATACTACGGATTGGAGGGTTGATGCGGAAAGCCAGGTAAGTCCATCAAAAATTTTTTTTATCTCATGATGCCTCAAAAGATCAGGCCCGATCGGAGGATAATACGGCACTAATAAGGATAGGTTCAGGTCGGAACCGATCATATATAAAATTAAATTAAAAATATATATCAGATCTCAACGGATATAGGTTATCCCCAGTTTTGTGGCGTAAGAGATAAGGCTTCGCTAAATTCGAGGATCTCCTTCTATCAAGATAGACTTTTCGAGATAAAATCGGAATAATTCCATCCCCCAGTTAATGGCCTCATCCCCCCTACAGATGAGATCGCTCCCAAGATCGTAACCGCCATCAATTCGGAATAATCCAAAGTTCAGAATGGTATCCGTGACTGTGAAGGCAGTAGTTACGCCTTCGTCAATACTATATAGATTAAAATTATCATAATTTTGAAGTTCCCGTAAAAGATGGCTGTAGTCCCTATAAACGATCCTTAAAACATTCGCTGTTAATATCAAATTTACGTCCGATCCCTTCTCAACCAGTGTGGCGATAAGCATAGCAAAATTGGGCATAATTATCGGCGACACGCCAAATATCTTCTTAGATTTGATGATCTCTTCAAGGAAGTAATTTTGTGTCCTGAGCGGATCGAAGCTATCAGAGGCTATGATCTCTGAGTGGGCGAGCATGCTTATTTTCTTCAGTAGGTCTGTGGGTATCCCGCTTATGTCATGAGTCTGCCAGAAGTCCCGATGTTCTTCGAGGGCGAAGACGAAATCTATCATATCGTCCAGCCTATAGGCTTGAATCTTACCAACGTTTGTGAGACCATAGCCCTTGCCGTCTTTGGCTATTAGGTCTGATCCGGCCATCTCTTTGATGGCATGGAGGATCGTCGTATTCCTGATAGATAGCTCCTTCTCCAGATCGCCGGTGCTCTTAGTACCTTCTCTCAGGGAGAGCAAGATCTTGGTTCTCACCTTGGAGCGGGTGAAGGACTTCAATGAATCCTCCACCATATCGTACCTATCGGATGTGGCCATACCTCACCCTTATGAATCTAGGGCCTGGCCTTTTACCTTCTTGTATCGCTTCTGTATGGTAGACGGATCCCTCAAACCTATCGACCTCTCTCGTAATCACTGAGAAATAATTATGACCAAATGCTGCCTTACATTTATAGTGTAGCGAGATTATTGGATATATATCTGCCGATCTCAAATACACACTATATATATTTTTATTTGTTATGTTGTCGTCGGATAATGCCGCCGAGATCCTTTGGTCGCCCTTTCGAAAGCGTCAGCCGATCTCTCGGCTCCGATGGGCGTCGCCGGGGAGGGATATGGCTCGATTTCATTTGGTGCGATCCCATGGAGGGAGGGCAGAGAACCCATCGATCTCGCAACGATGATGCCTCGGAGGCGGGGACGTATAAAGGGGTCCACCAGGGGTCCACCGGCGATATGGCCATCTATCAGTCCAGACCTGAAAAAGGACTAGGTGCGGCTGCCGGGAATCGAACCCGGGCTACAAGCTTGGGAAGCTCATGTCCTAACCCCTGGACCACAGCCGCTCGAGATGGCCTTGGAAGCCATATCTCATAAACCTTATGCTTTGGGGTGGTGGGAGACGATCTCCTCGAAGGCGGATAGGACCATTTTGAGATCATCCCGGGGGAGGAGGTAGCTGCTCAGCTTGAACTGCCTTGTGAGGCCGGGCTTTATCCCGAAGATCTTCCTCTTCTTCAGCTCCCGGTAGAGGAAGTATCGCCCCTTCTTCGCCGTCTTGGAGATTTCGTAGAGGATCTCGCTCTTGAAGAACATCAGATCGTGGCCGTGGGGCCGGTCCCCCTGGAGGTCCATGCCGAGCTTCCCCATCTCGCCAGCAAACCATCGGGCCTTCTCCACCTCCTCGTCCCAAAGCTTCGTCCTCTCGACGACGGCGGGAAAGCTCGCCATCATCGTCAAGATCCCTGCCCCCCGGAGGGTGCAGCCGAGCATCTCCAGCTCTTTATGGGGGACGAGCTGTGACCTTCGAAATATCATGGCGGCGAGCTCGTCGGAGGTGCCTATGACCCCTATGGGGCCGGAGGAGGCCATGGACTTGTGGCCGCTTCCGATGATGACGTCGGCGCCGAGGCTCTTCGCGCCGACGGCCATCCTCCCCACAGAATAGGCGCCGTTGATGATCAGCGGGACCCCTTCGCGACGGCAGATCTCCGAGACGGTTCGAGGATCTACCAGGTTGCCGTAGTTTCCGTCGGGGTATGTGAGGACCGCCATCCCCACCACCTCCCCCTTCCCTCTCGCCCTCTCGATCGCCTCTTCATAACCCTGGGGATCGACTCTGTAATGGGGCTCTTGGCCGGCGGGGACCGGTTCCACCTTTAGCCCCGCGAGCTCTGCTGCCAGGAGGGTGGTGTAGTGGGCGTTGCCGTCGGCGACGACCGTCTCCCCCCTCTCGCAGAGGGCGTGCATGGCGGCGAAGATCCCCTCCCTCGCCCCGTGGGTTATCCTGACCTGGTCCGTCTCCAGAAACTCCGGGAGGACATCTTGGACGAACTCTCTGATGGGCGGGCTGTCGATCGACTCCAGGGAGCCTGTGCAGAAGTCGCAGACAGAGTAGCCGTCGGCCCACTCCAGGATCGCTTCTCTCGCCTCGGGGGTGAGAACCCCACCCCGCTGGAGAGGGTCGATATTTATCGCCCCGGAGGGGCCCCTCTTCAGACATTTGAACTTATCTAGGTTGTCAAGCATCCATGAGGAGTTCGAGCCTGATACGGTATAACCCTTATCCTGAACCGGATCGCTCCTCTTGGAGAAAAGGTGATATATCTTCTAAAGAGACCTTGTCATGATGTCGATAATCATCGGCCACCGGGGCGCGAGGTCAGAAGCCCCGGAGAACACCCTGGAGTCGATACGGGCCGCCAGAAGGTGTGGGGCCGACTTCGTCGAGGTGGACGTCCGCCTCTCAAAGGACGGTTATCTGGTGGTGATCCATGACGAGACCGTCGACCGGACCACCGACGGTACCGGGAGGGTGGGGGAGATGGCCCTGGAGGATATCAGGCTCCTGGACGCCGGGCAGGGTGAGAAGGTCCCAACCCTCGCCGAAGCGGCGGCCCTGGCCGGAGAGCTGGACCTGGGGATCGTCGTCGAGATGAAGGAGGAGGGGCTTGAAGATCTGGTCGCCGGAGAAGTCCGGGGAAGAAGGGCTATAGTGACATCCTTTTATCACAACGCTGTCCGCGAGATCAAGGAACTCGGAGAGATCAAGACGGGTATCATAATCTCGTCGCTCCCCGTAAAGCCGGTGGAGCTCGCCCTCGAGGCGGAGGCAGACTCCATATTCCCGAGGTTGACAAACCCCAACCTCTTCAAGGCTGCTCATCGGGAGGAGATCGAGGTTTATCCCTGGACCATAAACGATCCCGATGAGGTCCGATGGCTGAAACGGCTCGGGGCCGACGGGATCGTCACCGATGATCCCTGCAGGGTCCGGAAGGCCGCCGACGAGCCGGTCACCAACGTCGAGGCAGAAGAGTGCCAGTACTACCCATGCCATCACTTCGAAGGGCAGGACTGCACCCACTGCTTCTGTCCCCTATACCCATGCAGAGATCCGCAGCTCGGCAGGTTCATAAAGGCAAAACGGGGCAAAAGGCTCTGGTCCTGCGTCGACTGCACCCTCGTCCACAGGCCGAAGGTCGCTCGATACCTCAGAGATCATCCTTCCGCGACGGTGGAGGAGCTGAAGAGGGCGGACCGGATGGGGGATTTATGAAAACTCGAACCCCTCTGTTGCGCCTGTTTGAGCGGCGTCGATCCACCGTCTCTCCTCCGGTGGCCGGACTTTAGACGGAAAGATTTATGCACGTCCGGTGTATAAGGCCAAGATCATGCGACGAATCATAGCATTCACGATCGTATCTCTGGCCCTGTTGCAGGCTTGGTCTGTGATGGGACAGGACGTCCAAGACCCTCTCAGCCTCAGCTCGCCGATGGAAGCTCCAGCTGCCCTGACCGACTTTCTCAACGACACCGTCAACGATACTGTTAACGACACCGTCAACGATACTGTTAACGACACCGTCAACGATACTGTTAACGACACCGTCAACGATACTGTGGATACGCCCTTAGTCGACTTGAACCTCACCCTGACGGGCAGCCAGGCGGCCTTCCTGGACGTCCCCGTCAATGAGACCCTCATCGACACCAACCTCAGCCTGACGAGCAGCCAGGCAGCCTTCCTGGATGTCCCCGTCAACGAGACCCTCATCGACACCACCGACCCCGGGACCCTAACTCAGCGGGAGTTTCTCACCGGCCAGACGGTAGAGGAGCCCAAGCCCTTCTACCAGAAGGGTCGGATGATGGGAACCTGATATCAGGGATAGCACAGGCTAGATCGGAGCCTTGCAATCTCAGCCCCATACGGACTCTAGGTGGCGCCGCTCTCCAATGAGAACCCCGACCTTGTCCTCCTTCGACAGGGTCCCGGCAAATTTATTGTCGTCCAGCTCCAGGGTCAGAGGTCCATCGTACCCGATCTTTCGTAGAGCCGCCAGGACGTCGTCCGCAGATCCATCGCTTATGGGGTGGTGTCTGGTCCCTTCTCGGGTGGTGCTGACGTGGACGTTCAGGATCCTTTCTGCGAAGGTCTCCGCGAAGGCGATCCCCCTGGACAAGGGGGGGATGGCATGGGATATGTCCAGGGTCATCCCCAGGGGGAAGTCGTCAAGGAACCTGCCCATCTCCTCGACGTCGGCGCAGATATTCCATGGTAAGGGTTCGAGGTTCTCCAAGGCCAAGAGGATCCCCCCCTCCACTGCCCGATCGAGGCATGCCCTGAGATAGCGGCGGAGCTTCTCCCTCTCCACCTCTCTCACGGGCCGCTTCGCCGTCCTCCTCCCGGGGTGGATCGTCACGAGATCTGCGCCGAGAAACCCCGCGAGGTCAATCGCCCGGAGGGTCTCCTCCATCGTCGCCCGGCAGACTCGGTCGTTGTATGAGGCGGGGTTTAAGTCCATTACCGGGGCGTGAACGGTCTTTGCCAGACCATCAAGCTCCCGCTTCATCTCTTCAGCCTGCTCCTTTCGCCTCCCCCCCTCCCAGTACCAGGGGGTCTCGACCCAGAGCTCGACGCCATCGAGTCTCGCGCCGGATATGACATCGGCGATGCCCCTGGGGTCCAGATCCCAGAGGAACATGGAGGATACTGAGACCCTCACCGCCATTCACCCCACCATCTCTTCTATAAGCCTCTCAATCCTCTCGAGCCGCTCCATCTGAACCTGCATCCTCCTGAGGAGGACGAGAGGCGCCTCGGTGGCGGCGGTGCACTGGTCAGTCCAGCCATTCACCTCTCTCATGACGCTCCCTACCATCTCCTCAAACTCCGCCGCCAGCTCGCCCTCTCTTCGGAGCTCCTCCAGACCGTCCCTGACCCCCTCCTGAATCTCGGCTATCTTCAAGAGCAGCAGGTTCAGCTCCGCCTCTATTCTATCCTGGTCCATCTCTCCTTCTCCATCCTCGGCGGTGGGGGATTTCGGAGATCCCCGGATCCCCTCAGCCGGGGGCGAGCCTGACGATCGCCTCGGCGAGGTCCCCATTCGCCTCTTTGAGGGCAGCCCTCGCCTCTTCGGGGCTGCATCCGGTCTGGGCCACCACCAGCTCGACATCCCCATCGGGTATCGACGTCTCACGCCCCCTCTCCTGGGGGGTCCCCACCACCTGGTACGACCTGTTGCCCTGGGCGTCCATCACCGTGACTGATGCGTCCAGAAAGAAGATCTCCCGGTCTTTAGTCCTGATAGTCACCTCTTCGACCCCCTCGATCTCCTCGATGTTGATGCCCATCTGCTTCATCATCTGCTTCATCTTCTTGGGGCTTACGCCCTTGCCACCGATGCCTGGGAACATGCTCTACCCAAGGCGATCCATCCGTTGTAAATCTATCTCTCCCCCCGCCCGATGGATCCGGAGATGGGTCGATGAGCTCGTACGGCAAATGGCGGAAATTGACAACTTAAATTGATTATAAATGGTAAAAAATTTTGATTATTTATCGGAATTAAGATGTTTAATGATAGAGATTTTGCCAAAATGGAAACGGGTAAATAACGGGAAGGAATAGAGATGGCATCAGAGATGGGTGGAGGAAAGGCCAAGGACCTGATGCACCTTGGACCGATAGAGATGAGGGTCGTCACTTCAAACCCGGCGCCCCTCGGCCTAATGGGCTTCGGGATGACCACAGTTCTGATCAACATGCACAACCCCGGGTGGTTTTCCCTGGGTCGATGATCCTGGCCTTGGGCATATTCTACGGCTGGATCGCCCAGATCATAGCAGGGATCATGGAGTAGAAGAAGGGGAACACCTTCGGGACGACCGCCTTCACGTCTTAAGGTCTCTTTGGCTTACGGCCTCTTCTGGCTTACGCTGGTATTTCTGCTGCTGATGGCACAATCTAAAAATCAAGTGATTTCGCGTTTTTGAAAATATACCGCTACTTTACTTTAACTCTCTATTTCTAAGGTCTTATCGAACCTGAGCAAGTACAATATTATTCCAGAATAAGTTGTTCAATATAACAATATAATATCATATATTAAATATTGTGGAGATAGCGTCGGCTATAAGTTAATCATAATACTATTTTTATTAAAATAGCTTTAACCAGGATCGTGGAAAGGGGCAAACATGAATAGAGCTTCGAACAACGTTATGCCAGGCTTTCCGAATATTCCAGCTCTCTTCAAGGCGGAGAGCTTCATTTGATCTTCTATTCCTGGAGTATGTAGCTGCTTTTTCCTGTGAGTTTTAAGGCTTGTAGAATAATAATTTTCTATGGCGTTGTTAGTAGCAGGGGCACCATCAACGAAATAAAATGCTGTGAGGTTAGGCCATAGCTTTTCGATTCTCCTCAACCTTTTCCTCACAGCTATCTCGAAAGATTCTATTCTATCGACCAAATTATGGAAATTTTTTAACGCATCATGATAGGGTCTCTGTTCCAAATTTTGGCCTTTTCTTCTGCGTTTGAGTTTAAGGGTATGGACGAAATTTGTAAATTGCCGCTTTGCCCCTCGAAACCATTGATTATATTTTTCCTTGTCACAGACCTTCATAACCTGTTCTTCATCCGCCAAGCGCTTGAGAAATTCAATCTCAAGGTCACGATTGTAGAAAATATTCAGCATTTCATATTTAGTCAATTCCTGTTCGATTGTTGTGTTCTTGGGAAAATCGAGAACTATAAGCTGGTTCAAGTGAAACAAGCAGAGTTGATGGGTCGCTTTGTTGCCGAAAATTTCTTCAATTATACCCTCATATCCCCTGTATAAGTCGGTCACGATGAATATCGGTTTATCTGTGTCTAGATGTTCCTTAAAAAATTTTATTATAGTTTCGCGGTCTTTCGAGTCTGAGAGTTTTTCTGCAATCACTTGGTTCGTTAAAGCGTCAAGAAGGGTTAACCGGTACTTCTGGTTCCTACCAGCCTTAGGATGCTGTTCATCGTAATGGACGACGCGAATATCTGCTGACTCGAATAACTTTGATCTGTCCAAAGCTTGCCTTACCATATTACGTATCGTATCCTTATCGCGGGGGATCAGGAAATTGAGTGTTGATTCGATTCCTTCATATGATACATGATGAAATCTCAATAGCTGGCAGATTTCTGAGAGAATATCGAATAGCTGTCCAGTCAGATCATCCCAAAAGCCGCTGTCCTCGGAGACGTTTTTCCGGCAAGCAGGGCAGAGATATCTACCTACTTTAACCGTTCCGAGGTGCTCTTTGCATCGATGGTTGAAGCCGTTGTGAACCATTTGTGTACTGCAGTCGGGGCAAAGCGGCGGTGAAGCTTTACGAAATACTCCCTTTGCAGTAAACTCATAGTCGTCGGGATACGCACCAAGGATACGGTAGAGAATTTCGCGATACGGAAAATTTATCAAGTTTAAGTGTATCTGGGTCATTGGAGGGTCACACTGGGTAGTTCTCCTCAAAGGTTAATAACTTTTGGGAGAATCTATCCAGCCTCCAACTTCATCACTGGAAAAATAGATTGTGCCCTGCTGATGCCCAAATTCGGATGGTGGGAGGGGCCCGAGAATAACGCCATGATAGCCTACTTCTTCCTGTGGGGGCTCTTCACCCTGTATATGTTCATAGGGACCCTCAGGTTGAACATGGCTCTCCAGGTCGTCTTCTTTACCCTGACGATCCTTATTCTTCCTCCTGCCCCTCAGGGAATACAACGGGAACGCCACCATCGCCATGATAGCCGGCTACGGGGGGATCTTCTGCGGCTTCACCCCCATCTACGCCGCCTGCGCCCAGGTGATAAACGAGGTCTACGGGAAGACCGTCCTCCCTCTGGGGCCGGTCAAGTAGGGTGATCGATGAAGGATCGATCAAGATATGATGCGGTCGGCATAGAGCCCGGCCGTCGAGATCTCCTTTTCGTTCTCGGCTCGCCGCCGCCCCCAGTCTTCTTCAGGGTGCTTCGCCGTCGATCCCTTCGATCCCCACCAAAGAACCTTATATTCTGAGGGCCTGATCATCTCTGGTGTTTCGGTCATGATCCATTCTGGAGATAGAATTAGAGGCGGGGATATGCCCTCCGACCTGATTGATAAGGTGGACGGCCTTTTGGACCAGTTCATGGATATCGTCGAGGGGATGGTGGAGGAACGTAATATCCCGAGGGGGGTCGTCCGCAGCCAAAACCCCAGCAGCGTCGTTGCGGTCCTGGACAAGGCGAACCTCTACATCCTGGCCCAGCACCACGCCGGCTCCCTCTCCACCATGTACACCTACCATCCCGATAAGCAGATATCAGAGCAGAAGGCCCTCAGCAGCGCCCGATGGGAGTTCGGTTACGAAGACCCCTATATGATAGTATTCCCCGCCGTGATCCTGGAAGAGGGGGACCGGCCCCGGGGAGATATCCTCCAGGTGATCGCCCTCGCTCACGTCGAGGCGGAGGTGGAGAGGGCGATGAACCTCATGAGCCTGATGCAGATCAGGCCCCTCTTCGGCCACGCCGCCTACATCGTCGACGACCGGATGGCTTCGGTTCTGGTTCCCCTCACCGACGAAGGCGACGACATCTACGACGGGGCGGTGAAGCCTGCCCTCGAGCGGGGGGGGCTCGTCCCCGCCAGGGCCATCGAATTCGGCGAGGATGAGAATAAGCTCAAGGCGATCTGGAGGGATATATGCAGGTCCAGGATGGTGGTGGCAGACCTTTCGGGGCCGGACCCCATGGTGATGTACATGCTCGGGATCGCCCACGCCATTGGAAAGGAGTCTATAGTCCTCTGCCGGCGTGGCAGGTGCCCAAAATTTCCTCCAAAGTTGATCCGGGCCAACTTCATCGAGTACGAAGGGGGAGGGGATACGCTGGATGAGTTGAGGGAGGAGATACGCGAGGTCCTTCGTAATATGACAAGACCGGTTATGGGTCCGGATTGAGCAAAAAATAGTTGGACGGAGGCGGAGAGCGATGGAGCGTATATCGCCGTTCCTCCGTCTCCA
Organism: Candidatus Methanocrinis natronophilus; assembly: GCA_029167045.1. Taxonomy (GTDB): domain Archaea; phylum Halobacteriota; class Methanosarcinia; order Methanotrichales; family Methanotrichaceae; genus Methanocrinis; species Methanocrinis natronophilus. Next base: position 62,601 of record JARFPK010000008.1, on the reverse strand, counting down.
TCACCGCCCTTTCTTGCCGGCGAGACCCTTAGCAGGACCTCTCCATCAGGTTGTAGACCTTCGCGAACTCGGTGTTCACCTTCACCACCCCGTCGTTGAAGCCCTTGAGGTTATCGGGGACGGGGCCGAGCTTCTCCGCCTTCTCCTGAGAATCGATGACCGTGCCGGGGGGGACGAAGCTTCCGTCGGCGAGCTTCACCCCCACCACCAGGGAGAGGTGGCCGACGAAGCACTTCTTGCCCAGGTTCGAGGCGTGGACAACGGCGTTGAAGCCGACGAAGCACTCGTCTCCCATCTCCAGGGGGCCGTGGACGACGGCGCCGTGGGCGATGGAGACCCTCCGGCCGAGCTTTATGCTCGTCCCTTCAAGGCCGTGGAATACGGCCCCGTCCTGGACGTTGGAATCGTCTCCGATGATGATCGGCGTCGCCTCGTCGGCCCTGATGGAGGCGCCGGGTCCGACGTAGACCCTCTCTCCTATCCGGACGTCTCCGATGACGGTGGCGGCTCCATCGACGTAAGCGGTGGTCGCTATGGTCGGCGTCGATTCGGCATCATTCCAGCTGCATCTTGGGTTTGCTTTGTTCATCAAACTCACCGCCATCTAACCTACCTTCTAAGATAAAAGCCATTATGATCAATGACCATGTTATTTTCATAATGGCGCTAGATATAATAGGCTTCTTGGATGGGAGAAATTAATATAAACTATTTATAATCTCATCGTTCCCTGAGGGGTCGAGATCTCCTTCGCCTCCACCCAAGGTATCGCCGGGGTGATAAAGCCGGGCTAAGAGGGCGGTCCTGATATCCTTAGCTTATTATAAAGATAATTAGCGCTAATTTTAAATAGATAAGATACGCTTATTATCAAACCTAAACAATCTCTGCTATGACGTTCTCTTGGAGGGAGACGCCATTTTGGGAAAGATCTTTCGATAGTTCATATCGAATGAGAATTGAAGGTTATTGAATGAGGGTGTCGGATTTATGGCAGAACATGTTGGATCCAAGGAGCCGCCGGGAGGGCGGTGGGGAATAGTAGTAACAGGATTGACAATCCAGCTCTGTCTGGGTGCCATTTATGCTTACGGTGTATTGAGAGTTCCATTAGTAGAACACTTTAAAACCCTCGGTCTGGAGCCTACGGCGATGGAGATGACCTGGCCTTTCATCGTCTTCCTGGCGATGTTCGCCCTGACGATGCCCCTCGCGGGCCCGTACATCCAGAAGATGGGTCCGGCAAAGGTCTGCATGATAGGCGGTGCCCTATGCGGCATCGGCTGGCTCGCGGCCTCCTTCGCCTCGTCCCCCTTTATGCTGATACCCCTCTACGGGATAATCGGCGGTCTGGGGGTGGGAATAGCCTATGGTGCGCCCATCGCCACCTCAGCCCAGTGGTTCCCTGACAGGCGTGGCCTTGCAATAGGATTGACAGTCCTGGGCTTCGGCTTCTCTTCGGCGATAATCTCGTATTCTAGCAAGTTTATGCTGGATGCTGGCTGGGGAATAATGGACATCATGAGGGCCTTTGGCATCGCGTTCATCATCATAACGGTGATCCTGTCCATGCTCCTCAAGTTCCCGCCGGCAGGATGGAAGCCTGCGGGCTGGACACCGCCAGCTCCCGCTGCCGGTGCCGCCAAGAAGGTCGACTTCATGCGGCATGAGATGACCAAGACGAAGACCTTCATCGGCCTCTGGCTCTGCTACACCATCGGGGCTCTCGCTGGCCTGACAGCCATAGGGATATCCGGTCCCGTAGGCGGGGAGGTATTCGAAAAGGCTGGATGGGATCCAGCTCTGGTTTTCATGCTGATATTGCCGTTTGCTATCTTTAATGGAGCTGGGAGGCCGATATTCGGATCTCTAACTGACAAGTTAACTCCGCGGAATACCGCGATGCTTACTTACGTCCTCATCCTGTTCGCTAGTCTATTGATGTACTCTTTCTACTCTTCAGGCTATGCGTACATCATCAGTTTCGCCATACTTTGGGGCTGTCTAGGCGGCTGGCTTGCCATCGCCCCGACGGCTACGGCGAGCTACTTCGGGATGAAGGACAACGCCAAGAACTACGGCCTCGTCTTCACCGCCTACGGTGCCGGCGCCATCATCGGTGGAGTCGTCTCCGCCCAGGCCAGGGACCTCCTCGGCGCCTACCAGCCCTTCTTCCTGATCGTGGCGGCCTTGGCCGTGTTGGGGATGATCGTCTCCTTCACCCTGATGAAGCCCCCGGTACATGCGGGAGAGTGAGCCAAAGATCGAAAGGCATGGATACAGCTCGATGGCTTGATCCCCGGTGGGAGGGCGCCGCCCTCCCACCGGGCCGTCCAGGACGGATCGCTACGATCCGCCCCTTTCATCTTTTTTCCCCGGTTTTTTCGAAGGCCGTTCCTCCCCGAAGCCCCTCCAGAATGAAGGAATCTGCCTGTCTTTCTCCCAAATCCGTTAAATAAAACCCCTGCCTACCTCCTCCTGATGTTCAAGCTAGGTGAATACGACGAGTTTGAGGCCGCCGACATAGCAGCCCACCTCAAGGGGGCCGGCGTGAAGGTCGATCTGAAGCCGGTGATATCCGCCTCCGTGGAGAGCGCCATCTATCTCGAGGGGAAAGAGAGCGAGCTGAGGGAACGGATCGAGGAGTTCGAGGTCTACGACCGCTACATAGTGGCTCTCAAGGCCGCCCTCGCCGAGGGGGTTGAGGCGGAGGGTTTCACAGATCTTTATCTCTCTCTTCTGGACCCATCCTGGAAGGAGAAGATGGAGAGGATGGCCGGTTTTCTGGGGGACGGTGCCGCTGTGCCCTTGGAGGGGTACCCCTCTCCCACCGGGGCGGTGGAGAGGGCCAGGGACCTCCTGGAGATGCTCGAGGCGATCCAGTTCATGGGGGACGCCCTCCAGCTCAACGAGATCGACCTCCATGGAGGTGCGAAGGCAGAGATGGGGGACGATCCGGTCCTAAGGATTCCCGTCGACGCAGAAGAGGTCGACCCCGACGACGAGCTGGCCAGGTCTCTCCTGACGGTCAGGCTGGAGAAATGGGTCGATCTCCGCCTAGATGAGATGACGGCGCCCCTCGCTAAGAACCTCGAGGACGAGTTCATAGATGAGTACCCCATAGAGTACTACAAGATCTCCTCCATCGGGATGACTATGGAGAGGCTCATCGATCCGCCGGAGAGCGGGGCGAAGATCGAGATGGAAGAGTTCGCAGACCTCCTCGTCTTCGAAGAGGATATGGACGACTTCGTCATGATGGTGGACGGGTCGGGGGCGGCGGAGGAGATCGCCCGGATCTTGAATAAGGAGGGGGTCATCAAGATCAAAAGCGATAAGATCTCCTGGAAGAGGTGAGGATCTCTATATCGCCCCTGGTTGCATCTTACTGACGGCGAGGCTCAATAGAAACCCCATCTGTCCAAAGGCGGCGGTCTCAATTCCGAAAAAGTCCCATCAAAGGAAGGGGCGCAAACCCTCGCCCCCGGATCCCCTCACCGATGCTAAGAGGCTCTGCCACCTCCGGTCTGCGAGAGATTGTGTCGAGATAAAAAGGGCAGGCCTTCATAGAGATCTCCTGAAGAGAAGAGCCCACTGGTCTGAGTCTAAGCGGGAGGAGCAGCACCGGACCATAGACCGGGGCGAGACGGAGCCCTTCGATATAGCCATACCCCTCCCCGCCAAGGATCGCCGGGACCCGGGAGGGACGTCCTGGGGGGCGGACCTATTCTGGGAGAGGTTTCGGTGCGCCGGGTGCGGCAGGTGCTGCTACTCCCCCGGGGGGGGGCTCTACCTCGACGGGGAAGATATGGAGCGGATATCGGGCCACCTAGGATGGTCTATCAAGAGGCTGAAGACCCTCTGTAGCTACGAGAGAGACGCTAAGGCCTGGGCCCTCCGGCAGCCCTGCCCCTTCTACGACTCCGAAGATAGGGGGTGCACCATCTACTCCGTCAGGCCGAAGACCTGCACCCGATACCCCCTCCACCCGCCCCTCCAGGAGATGCCCTACCACCTGGCCGTCGACGCCTTCTGCCCCGCAGCCAGGGAGTTTGCGAAGGAGACCCTGGGGTGGTGGATCGTATGCGAGGCGAACTGGGCCCGGATCCTGAAGAGGATGGCGGAAGCGGACGGATCGGAGGATGAGGGGTCGGGAGAGAGAGGGGATGGATGAGATCAAGAACCGCCCGGGAGAGGTGCTCGGGGTCAGATCATATCTTCTCTCGCCATGAAATCGACTATATCGGAGAACCCTGGACCGAAATCCTGGTCTGATACGTAGTCGGACTCCTCCTTAAGCTCCGAAACGGCGTTTCCGACGGAGGCTCGAAACCCCGCGACCCTGAACATGGGAAGGTCGCTCTTGCTGTCGCCGACGGCCGCCACCTCCTCCCTGGAGAGGCCGAGCCTCTCCATCACCTTCGTCAGGGCCGTCCCCTTGTTTACCATCCGATCTTTGATGTGGACGGCAAACCCGCTGTCTACGAGGTCGGCGGGGATCTTCCATCTCTCCAGGAGGGACGCCGCCTCCTCGAGGTCGAAGCCCGCCTCGACGACGAGATCGGTGATCCTGTACCTGGAGTCCTTCTTCTTTACGGGGTAGACCTCCTTTAGGCTGCGGTACGCCTCCTGGCAGATGGCAGGGTCGGATAAGAGCTCCATATCCCCTTCGCCCCAGGATACGACGCCGCCGTTCTCGGCGATGAAGGTCTTGGACGTCCCCAGGAGGACCGCCACCGCCCTGCTGAAGCAGTGGACGTTCCCCGTCACCAGGATCACCTCGGTGAGGGCGTTGAGCCTGCTGACCGCCTCCACCGCCACCGGGGATAGAAGCCTCTTATCGTCGGTGATCGTCCCGTCGATGTCGATGGCTACGGCCCGGATCAATCCATCACCCCCGGCGTCGTCACCGAGAAGACCGCCTCGCCGTCGGGGAGGTTGGGGGAGTCGATGAGCCTTGCGATCCTTTTATCGCCCTTGGACTTTCGCAGGTATATCCTGAAGGTAGCGGTGTGGCCGACGATGTGGCCGCCCACCGGCTTTGTAGGGTCGCCGAAGAAGGCGTCAGGCTTGGCCATCACCTGGTTCGTCACCAGGACCAGGGCGTTGTTCAGGTCGGCGAAGCGCATCAGGGCGTGGAGGTGCTTGTTGAGCTTCTGCTGCCGGTCGGCCAGGGTCCCCCGACCGACGTACTCCGCTCGGAAGTGAGCGGTGAGGGAGTCGACGACGAGGAGCCTCACCGGCCTTCCCGACTTTCTGAGCTTCTCGGCTAGGTCGATGGCGGACTCGGCGAGGAGGATCTGGTGGTTGGAGTTGTAGGCTCTTGCTACGTGCATGTTCTTCAGAAACTCCTCGGGGTCCCAAGGTCTCTCCGGGTCGGGAGAGGGGGAGAGCCCCTCCACCATCTGGAGGACCCTCTCGGGCCTGAAGGTGTTCTCGGTATCGATGATTATGACCGACCCCTCGAGCCCCCCCAGTTCTCCCGGGAGTTGGACGTTCACCGCCACCTGGTGGGCCACCTGGGTCTTCCCGGACCCAAACTCGCCGTACAGCTCCACGATCGACTGGGTCTCAAAACCCCCTCCCATCAGGGCGTCGAAGGTCTCGCTCCCAGTCGTCACCTTCCCGACGAGCTTTCTTCGCTCCATCACCTGGTCGCCGGTCTCAAAGCCGCCGATGTCCGCTGCCTGCCGGGCGGAGGCGATGATCTTCGCCGCTGTCGACTGCGACGCCACCGCCAGAGCCTCGACGCTGGCAAACCCCGCCTCCCTGAGCTTCTCCGCCGTGGCAGGACCCACCCCGGAGAGATCTTCCAGTAATATCTCAGCCATACTCAACCAATCCCAATGGATCAAAAGACCCTTCTCAACCTTAACCCCTTTACTCGGGCGGGGCGAAAGTAACCCTGCTCCTCCAACCGCAGGAGAGCTCCAGCTCGCCGTTCCACCCGGATCTTGCGAGGCAGTCAGAGATATCGATCCGGGAGCCGAGGTCGATCTTCTCGATCAGATTGACGTGATCGTTCCAGAGGGCTACCCTAACCCGCCCCGTATCGTCGGAGACGTAGATGTTGGCGACTCTGCCTATGGTCCCGTCGTCCCGCTGGAACTCCCGGACATCCCCCAGGCCGGTGACGAATCCGGATATGCTGTAGGTCGATCCCGCCTCGACCTCGGATACGGGGGTGATCTTCTCCTGATAGTCGACGGCTACCTCGCTCTTTCTCACCGTCGAGTAACCTCCAGCCTGGATCTCCACCTGGCCGTACCTCTCTCGGGAGAGGGCGTTTCCTACCTCCAGGGTGTCTCCCGCCTCGATCTCCATCTCTGCCATCTCATTCCAGAGGGTGAGCCTGATCTTCCCGGTGTCGTCGCCGAGGGTGACGGAACGGACGAGGCCCGCGGTCCCGTCCCGCCGCACGAACTGCCTTATCTCCCCTGGATCGATGACCTGGGCGATGATGGTGATCTCCCCCATGTCGGCTCTTATCTCAGAGATCTTGTGAGGCTGGACCCTCGTCTCGATATCAGCCTCCACCTCCTCCAGGCCGCCCCGGTCCACAGTCACCTCCGTACCGAAGTATCCCTCCCGGGTGAACCCCCTCACCCTGAAGGTCTCGCCGACGGTTATCTCTCCTTTAGCCACCGGCTCCACCAGGTCGTCCCAGAGGACGATACGGACCGTCCCCGTCTCGTCGCCGATCGACAGGTTGGCAACCCTGCCGAAGGACCCATCGCTTCGTGGAAACTCATGGACCATCGATAAAGATAATACCTTGCCCAGGAAGGTGACCTTGCCCGTCTCAGGCCTGATCCGGTCGATCTTAAGCTCCATCTCGCCGAACTCCCGGGCGACGAGCATCGCCGCTGTCCTCCGATCACAGAGCTCCCCCATCAACGAGACCTTCTCCTCGACCCGGACTTCAAACTCCTCGGGGGATATCTGGCCGGATATCTGGTCGTAGATCTCGCCGATCTCCTGGTCCATGGGAACCCTCCTTCACGCCTTCCCCGGAGCGGCTGCCGTCTTTGGGGTCTCTTTTAGGTAGGCAGCATCGCACCTGGATATGAAGAGGTCGCAGACCTCTCCTGGGTCGCCGTCCGCCAATACCGCCCCCGCGTCGATGAGAACCGCTCTGTGGGATATCTCCCGGACGAAGTCGACGTGATGGCTTACGAGGAGGATGGTGGTCTCCAGCTCGGCGTTGATCCTCTTGATGGCGTTGGAGACCTCCCGAAGGGTTATGGGGTCGATGTCGCCGAAGGGTTCGTCGAGGATGAGGATCCCTGGGTTTGACGCCAGGATCAGGGCGAGGGACGCCCTCACCTTCTCCCCACCGCTGAGCTGATGGGGGTACTTGTCCAGGACCGATATGTCCAGGTCCATGACCTGGAATATCGGCTCGGCGTACCTCTTCGCCTCCGTCGCCGGAAACCGCGGGAAAAGCTCGCTGAAGATCCCAGTGGTGAGGCCGAGCTTATCCAGGACCGCTTTTGCATCCTCCTCCATCATATCGGTGAGGGTGTAGATGACGTCTAGGACCTTGTCGCTGATCCCGAGCTCCTCTGCCACCTCCCGGGCGTGATCGATGACGTCCTGACCCTTCACCCCCATCTTGTAGCCGATCTGCTCCAGGATCGTCTCCCGGGGCATGAGGGCGAACTCCTGGTACATTATCCCCAGGTTCCTCCGGACCTCCATTCTCTCCCGGGAGTACTCCACCATATCGACCCAGCCTTCACCGAGCCGGTAGAAGACCGCCCCCTCGTCAGGTTTGGCTATCCCCTGGAAGATCTTCAGGAGGGTGGTCTTCCCCGAGCCGCTGGCCCCTATCAGAGAGGTGATCTCCCCCTCTCTTATCTCCAGGTTCAGATCCTCGATCTTAAGGACCTCTCCGGTCCCGACGAGGTAGTTCCTCTTTCGCAGCCCCACGACCCTGATGGCGGGGGGAGCGTCCCGCCTCGGGACGAGGGGGCCAGCCTCGCCGAGGAGGGAGAGGAACCGATCCAGGACCACCTCCGTCTCCCCCTCCTCCCGGATCTCTCCCCCGTCGAGCCAGATCAACCTCTTGGCCAGATACCGGTGGACCTCCGGGAGGTGGGATACGACGATGGTGGTGATCCCGAGCTTGCTGTTGACGTTCTTTATGGCGTCGAGGACCTCCTGCTTCGTACCGGGGCATGCCATCGTCGCCGGCTCGTCCAGGAGGAGGAGCTTTGGCTTCTTCGCGAGCTGTCTTGCTATCAGGAGCCTCTGCTTCTCGCCGCCGCTGAGGATCGTAGCGAGCTGCTTCGCCTTCTTATCAAGCCCCACCACCTGGAGGTACTCCATCGCCTCCGACATCACCTCCTCGTATTCCTGTTCGTACTCTGTAGGGATCGTCTCGTAGCCGGTCTTCCGGGAGTAGACCCGCTTGGCCACGTTGTTAAGGGCGGACTCGGTCCAGAGGCCAAAGTCCCTCTGGAGGTGGATGGCGGTGATCTGCCTCTGCCTGGTCAGAACCCCCTGATCCGATTCCGGCGTTATAGAGAGGCCGTCGATCTCGATCTCGCCGGAGTCGAAGGTCTCGACCCCCCGGAGGATCTTCATGAGGGTGCTCTTGCCGCTGCCGCTCTTTCCTACGACGCCCAGGATCTCTCCATCCTCGGCGGTGAAGCTCACGTCTTTTAGGGCCTCCACCCGGCGGTCTTTGATCTGGTATACTTTGGATAAGTTCTCAACCTGGAGCAATATCAAAACCTCCCATATCTTTTCATAAAGCGTATCTATATTTCTATGTGTATTCTTATAGACGTCCGGACCCTCTCACCAGCCGCCGCCTCCAGGCGAGATGGTCCTTCGATGATATCAGTCTTCCGGGGACGGGATCGGTCGAGAGGATCGATCTCCTCCCGTCCCGTCCGGCGGATTCAACGGATCTTCGTCCCAGGGGGCGTCTCCCTCTCCGGGGCGAGGAGGACGGCGGAGCCGTCCAGTTCTCCTGCGAGGAGCATCCCCCGGGACTCGACTCCAAAGAGCCTGGCAGGCTCGAGGTTTGTGAGGACGACTATGTTTCTACCCACCAGATCCTCGGGGCGGTAGCTCTTCGCTATCCCGGCCACTATCTGCCTCTCTTCAGATCCGATATCGACGATCAGGCGCAGTAGCTTCTCTGAGCCCTTGATCGTCTCAGCCTCTTTGACCGAAGCGATTCTGATGTCTAGGCGCTTGAAATCTTCAAACTTTATGGGGGTCATCTTCTCTTCCCCTCCCTCTACCTTCTTCCCTTCGAGTCCTGCGACCCTATTTTTGAATATCTCTTCAAGGTCTGATACCATCGAGTCATCCATCTTATCGAAGATGTGCTCGGGGACCCCAAGCCTCCTCCCCTCCTCTACCGGGACGAGGGCGTCGTCGAAGAGGGCTTCTGCCGCGGCCCCCGATAGACCCAGCTGCCTCCACGCCGACTCCATCTTATCGGGCATCACCGGCTGGAAGAGGATCGAGAGCGCCTTTCCTATCTGGAGGCAGTTCTTAAGGACGGCGGCGCACCTCACCCGGTCGACCTTGGCGAGCTTCCAGGGCTCGTTCGCCTGGAAGTAGACGTTACCGTAGTCTGCGAGGGCCATCGCCCCGTCGGCGAGCTTCTTGAACTCGCACTCTGCCAGGGCCGCCTTCACCTCGACGACGGCGGCTTCGATCTTCGCCGTCACCTCCGGGTCGAGGTTGCCCACGGGGACGGTCCCCTCGAAGTTCTTGGCGGTGAAGGTGACGGCCCGGTTGACGAAGTTTCCGAGGGCTCCCACCAGCTCTCCGTTTACCTTCTCTGCGAAGATCTTCCAGGAGAAGTTCAGCTCTTTGGTATGGGAGGTATAGGAGGCGAGGTAGTAGCGGAGGAGGTCGGGATGGAGCCCCCGCTCCAGGTAGTCGTCGATCACCCAGAGGACGTACCCCCGGCTCTTGGAGAAGGTCTTGTTGTCGATCTTCAGCATCCCGCTCGCCACGACGGCGGTGGGGAGGGTGTAGCCCGCCCCCTTCAGCATCGCCGGCCAGAAGATGCAGTGGTGGTAGACGATGTCGCCTCCGATGAAGTGGACGATCCTCGAAGGCTTCCTCCAGTACCTCTCCCAATCGCCTTCTGCCCGAAGGGCCCACTCTTCGGTGAAGGATATGTAGCCGATGGGGGCGTCGACCCATACGTAGACGACAAGATCTTCATTCCCGGGGAACTTCACCCCCCAGTCGAGGTTTCTGGTGATGCACCAGTCCTTCAGCTCCTGCTTGACCCACTCCAGGGCATAGTTTCTCGCGTTCGCCGTACCCCCCAGGTTCTGGAGGTAGTCGATGAGAAAGTCGCTGAAGGCGGATAGCCGGAAGAAGTAGTGCTTCTGAGTCCTGTAACCCGCCTTGCTGCCGCAGACCTTGCAGACGGGGTCGGAGATCTCCCCGGGCTCCAGGTGGCGGCCGCACCCCTGGTCGCACTCGTCTCCCCGGGCTGGGGAGCTGCAGTAGGGGCAGGTCCCCTCTACGTATCTATCGGGGAGGGACCGGTCGCAGGATGGGCAGTACGCGAGCTGGATATCCTTTTCGTAGACGTGCCCCTCATCCATCAGGGCCTCGACGATCGATCGGGTCCGGCGGTGGTTGGAGGGATCGTCGGTATTTCCGAAGTAGTCGAACTCCACGCCCATCCGACTAAAGACGTCGTCGAAGTGGTCGTGGTATAGGGAGACGAGCTCTTCGGGGGTCGTACCCCTCTCCTCGGCGTTGACGACGATGGGGGTCCCGTGGGAGTCGGAGCCGCAGATAAATAGGGGATGATAACCCATCTTCTTTTGCCCCCGGACGTAGATGTCAGCGGGGACGTAAGTCCTCAGGTGGCCGATGTGGCAGGGGCCGTTGGCGTAGGGCAGTCCGCAGGTTACGAGTATGGGAGGTTCGGATGGAGCCAAATGAGAACACCTGGCCGAGCTATGGGAAACCCTCCTGATATACGTTTCCCATCTCGAAAAATGGAGGGTCTGTCGGGAAGGAGGGGATATCTGCAGATGAGCCGCAGGCAGATCCCACCGCCTCTCCTTGCCTGCGCCTTTCCGGTCTGCGGGCTTCGGATCAGACAGCAAAATGTGAGAGGAGGCAAATTACTTATGGTGTATGCTCCCTCCTTCGCGATGGAGATGCCATGATCGGTGTAATAAAAGGGGTCGATCTCTGTAAACCCTCCAGAGGAGTGGACCGCGAGGATGAGGGGGACAAAGAGCAGAAGGAATATGACGTATTTGAGCCGGTTCAGCCGGCGGTCGTTGGTTCTTTTATCATTAATTTGAAAGTAGATCTCCTGTAAGCCGCCTGCGGGGCAGAGCCAGACGCACCAGAGCCGTCCCAAGAATAGCGAGCCAAAGAAGATGAGGACGAAGACCATCAGGCCGCCGGTGACGATCCCCTCCGATGCTCCCCGGGTTATTATCGGGCAGGATATATATACAAATGTGACCGGCAGCAGCACGAAGGAGAAGATGATCAAAGCCTTGCGGAGCCTCTGCCTGTCTTTGATGATACGTTTCATTATATTCCGCTGCTATAACTCCGTCCTGTTGAGCTTCAAGTTTCACCACACGGTCAGAATGATTCTATCTTCTGGTCTCCTGCAGGTGCCTGTCAAGGGTTTCTATAAAACGGCGAAAATAAGACAAGCTCTCCTTGAGAATTTCGGGGTTCAATTCAGCTAAAATCTGGAATGAACGGCGACCTTTGTCGTACCCCTTCCCTCTGCCGCAGTCCTTGGTAGCGTTTTTCAGTGCCCCCTGCAGATCTACCCGTGATCTGCGCTCCAAATCTTCCGCTGGAAAGAGAGCGCTCTCTCGCAAACGTGCGCCAAAAACATTGCGCAGAGCCTCACGATCCGCCATTATCCACGTCTCCATGCAGGTTACCATCATCTGCGCCTGGTCATCCTCCGCACCTGCGGGACGATCCCATCCGTCGCGGGACTTCAGATGATCCCATGGAGCCATTGTAACCGGCTCTTCGCTATCTACGAGGAGCATCGGAAATTTATTCACATCGGCTGATCTCAACTCTATCTTGAACATTTCGTAGGCTTTGTTGCGTCCACCACAGGCAACGGTGCTCGGCATCCGCCCCTCAAAGCCCGTCCTTTCGATTAGCTTTCTAAACCCCTCCCGACATCGGGATTGAAGATCCTTGCTGTTGCCGCCCCCTTCAACGTATATCCGCACGCTCACCATCTCGTCCCCCCAAGTGCGCCACGGGTCCAGAGTTCGCCCAGACGATAATCTTTCAGCCATTCTTCCAGCTTCTTGCCGTCGAGACGTCGAATCTCGGTCTGGCCGTGGTGCTTCTCGCAGACGAGGACCGCCTCCGGCCGCTCGGTCATCGCATCTACGAGGATGTCCGAGTGGGTGGTTACGATCAACTGGGTGCGCTCTGAGGCGGCGTTAAGCAGGTCGGCCACTTTAGGGAGTATATCGGGATGAAGACCGAGCTCCGGTTCCTCGATGCAGATGAGCGGCGGGGGTGTCGGGTCGCACAGTATAGCCAGCATGCAGAGGTATCGCAGAGTTCCGTCTGACAGCCTCGTTGCGGGAATCGTAAAATCTCCTTCGGTAAAGAAGACCTGGACCGTGCCCCCCTCGATGCTCACATCGAAGTCGTCCAGGCCTTCGTAGAGGTCATGCAACGCTTCAAGAACGGCCTTCTTTGCCTTCGGCACCCCGCGCAGCCGGTTCAGAAACAATCCCAGGTTCGAAAAGTCTTCCTCCAATCGATCGTTGCGCATGTCTGCCTTCTGCGGTTCGCGGAAGATCGCGTTCCGTCCGAAGTACCACTCCCGGTATATCTTGATCTTATCGTATACACTCGCCAGGTATGAGACCTCCGGATACGCCTCAGGGTCTCGCCGCTGGGCCAAAATGGACTGATCTTTCTCGACAGTCTCCGGCTTAAGCTTACGTTGTTCGTCTCGTTCTCCGGTCCTGACATTGATGACCGGATTGCCGTCCTGGTAGCTGTAGTAGAAATATGGCTTATTATGATCCCGATGGGGCTCTTTATTCTCGATGCGTTCGTCAGCCAAGCGGAATGTCTGGTTTTCCTCCCGAAAGGCCAGGAGGTGACGGAGCGGCAGAGATCCTCTGGGATTGGTGATGACGACCTCGATGTAAGCCTCTCCATCGGGTTTTCCTTTCCATATCCAATCGCCTGCACCTCCGCCCTGGCGGATGACGGCACGGATGTCGCTTGGGGCGGCGCGCAGGAGAGAGATGGCCTCGATGAGATTGGACTTTCCAGAGCCGTTCGGACCGATGAGCACATTCAGGCTTTCGAGGGCAATAGGCTCTGTATCGGGTCCAAAAGAAAGAAGATTGCGTGGTCTGATCTCCCTCACCATTCGCATCTCATTGCCGTTTGATCCCATCATCCAATTCATTTTATATATTTCTCCTCTATCCTCAGATTTCCAGCAGAACAATACGATACCTGGTCTGTGGCATTCCTTTATAGCACTTTCCGAAGAATAGCTGGTTCAGTGGCGTGAGCTTTAGGGTGCTGGCGTGTATGGATCGCTTGGATGAGATGAGAACGGGAAAAAGATCTGGCAAAGCCAGAAAAGTCGTTGAATAAAAGCGGTAAATGAGCGCCGAGGGGGAGAGAATAGCTTGGAGCTACAGGAAGAACGAACTAAAAAAAGCACAGAAAGCCGGTGGGGGATGGTTGCTTATATCCACTGATAAATCATTAGATGAAGTTCAAGCTGTCAATATGTATCTCGAAAAAGACTTCATCGAGAAGGTTTTTCGAGTCCTGAAGTCGAATGAGGAGATCGAACCGGTGCGCCATCGTCTGGAACAACGGGTGAGGGCTTACATCTTTGTTTGTATGCTGGCTTATAGATTGTTAGCAGTTTTACAATGGAAGCTACAAGTGGCTTCTAGAAAAGAGGATTCATGGGAAAGTGCTCATTTGTTTTTGCAGGAGCTATCGCGAGTGAATGAGGTCGAGGTCAAGTTCGGGCATGAGATCAAGACATGGTATCTCAATCTTACTCAAAAGATGAGTTCTACATTGAAGGAGATCGGCAAGAAAGAACTGTTCAAGGAGGCGGTCAGGCTCACCGAGCCCTAGAGTGTAGGTGGCATATCTGCGCTAAGCAGGTATCTAGTGTCGGATAAAGGCGAGATAGCCTAACTCTCGCATCCGCCGTGGTGAATTGCCAGTTTAACTTTGCATTTTTATTATTTCTGAACTTTTGCCATCCCGCTGCTTCTTTCTTAACAGTTTCAATACTGTCAATTCTTCTGTCCAGGCATTGACCAGTAAGCACATTCAACTCCATTTCAGCAACATTCAACCAGCTACCATGCTTCGGTGTGTATACAAACTCAAATCTATCCAGTAACTCCTTTGCTTTATCTGGGGGGAATTTCTCATGAAATGATACTGCATTATGCGTGTTGAGGTTATCCATCACCAATGTTATCTTTTCTGCATGTTCGTAATGAGCAGGGATCTCTTCCATAAAGCAAGCCCAGTCCAGCATAGTCTTCCTTTCAGTAACCTTTTCTATGCGCTTCCCGGCCATCTGGCCGCCGAGGACGCCGAGAAGGGCGAAGGCGACTTCGACGCGAACCTCTACTTCGACGTCCTCGACCGGATCTCCCCGCAGCGCGGATACGTCCTCGACTACGTCTACCGCTACGCCGGGATCGGGGGCGCACCTCTCCTCTACGCCCGCAAATCCACCGCACTGCCCTACCGCAACTTCTCCGAGTACGCCGCCGCTTCCCCAAATAAGCGGGCGGAGAGGGAGGACTACTACCTGCGCCACATCGCCGCCGACGGGTCCCCGGAGGGGTACTTCCAGCTCGCCCTCCTGCGCATTCAAGGCGAGCAGTTCTACCAGTACTGGCACGACGCCTACAACGACTATCGGATCGTCTCCGACCTCGAAGATGCCAGGGCGGGCCTGGGAGGCGGATTCGGCCCAGACGAATCTACGATCGACGGCCTCCTCTCGGACCTCGCCGGATATGACCTCGCCCCCACCGTCTCGATGAATAAGGACCTCGTGAAGGTGGAGGCGGTCGTCTTCACCAAGTGGGGCGGGTTTATCAAGAGGTCGATATTGATGGAGAGGGAGGCCCCCCACCTGATCATCGGCGAGGGGTCGCAGGTGCTGGTGGAGTACAACTGCGGGATATTGTTCTGAGAAGAGGGGTGACGGGGGGGGGCGAGAGGCGGGGGCGCCCCATCCCAATATCCCGGGTCAGTAGAAAACTTGTGATTAGCTCCTTTTTACTGCTCTTTATCATTCGATCAACAGAAAAATTTTGCCCGTTAACGTCGTTTGAATATGCTTTCTCTTCCCGAGTGGAATTACATTTAATGCTTTGAGATCGACAAGCCTTCCGACATGCCTTGATATTGTGCTCTCGGATGAATCGAGCCTTTCTGCCATCTCGGTTATGGTGGTAGGCTGGTTATCGCGAACATCAACTAGGACTGCCTTCGACTTTTCGTCGAGGCCCTGTACGATCTTGGGGAGGTCAATCTCCCTCATCACCCGGTCGATGTCGCTATAGCTTGTAGCCTTGCAAATATTCTGGGCTTGAGTGAGGCAAGCTATGGCAAAGGCGAGGAAGATCTCCCGCGGGCCGCCGGAGATGTTAGCTATTATCTCCCCCTCGGATGTCTTTATTAGGTTAATAAGTGAAAGTAGCATACCATCAAAATCCTGGTGGTCGACCCTATGAATTTTCACTTTTATTGAGCTATCGATCTGCATCGACAGGTCTCGGACCGCCTGGACGGTCCCCTCGCCTCTGGCGTCTGTCTCCTTTTCAGGCCTGACGAGAATAATACTGTCGTCCCCTTGTATTCCGTATTTGACCATCATGGAGAGGATCTGAGAGGTATCAAACCCCGAGAGGGAGATGTAGGTCTTCATTTGCCATCCCATTATGTCTATTGCATAAATTCCTTTCCCACCCTGAAATATGAGAATACCGAATATCAATTGCGAAATAATGAAATTAATGCACCAATAGAAAGGTTTATACATGAGGGGGTAATATGGACAGTCAGAGATGCCTCAGAAGATATCCTTTATCGCAAGGCCAAGAGAAGATTTCGAAATCCCGTCCAGCGAGGGGTATCAACTTTACTCGTCTATCCTTGAAGTCATGAGAGAGGGCAATGAGACGATCAGCCAACACGCCCACGATTCGCCCTTGAGCTCCGTCGTCGTCAGCCCCCTTTGGGGAAGGTTTGGAAGGTGTGATCGCCCCCATCACAAAATTGTCCTATCGGGGGAGAGGTACGGGCTGAATTTGGGGATCACCGACCCGAGGGAGGTGGAGATCTTCAAATCCATCATCAGCCCTCTCATCTTCAAGGAAAAGGATATAATCCTCCACAAGGGCGACCTGCTGATAGAAGAGGTGAAGAGCACCTCCATCAGTTTTCAGGAGCTGATCGATTCCGCTAAGGAGATCGATGATCCAGAGGTGGAGTTCTGGTTCAAGTCGCCGACCTGCATCCAGTACAAGAACAGCAAGGTTTCCGAGATGTTCCCCCACCGAGAAGCGGTCTTCAACTCCCTCGTCGCCAAGTGGAACGCCGTCTCTCCCGATGGGCTCAGGATGGGTATAGAGAGGGACGATATCGGAAGGCACGTGATCGAGAAGCCCGACCCGCGCTCCTACAGGACCCACAGCGTCGTCGTCAACACCGTCATCGACAACGTCAAGGGCCACCCAAGGCCGATCTTCAAGCAGGGCTTTTCAGGGCGGTGCGGATACTCCTTCGCCAAGGGGGCGCCGGAGGACGTGAAGAACGCCGTTCTGATCCTCTCTCGGTTTGCGGAGTACAGCGGCGTAGGTAGCGCCGTGAGCCGGGGGTGCGGGTGGGTAGAGGTGACGGTGGGGGAGGTGGGCAAATGCCAGACGATGCGCTAAAAGACATGCTTAGGGACCCTGACGGGTTAACAGAACTGTATTCTAAAATCGATCAGATGTCCACGAAGCCAAAAATGGATCTTTTCGAAGAATATCTCAAAAAGGTAGACGTTCATCTCGTTGAGGAGGGTATGGGCTTCAAGCCCGCAAAGAGCGTCGAGTTTGGAAAGACGGACCAGAGCATGCTCAACCACATACGAAATGGGATTCTCTTTCTGCTTCGGTTCAACGCTGCCCTTGAAGAGCTAAATGTTCAATATCTAAACGAGCGGGATCTCAGGGATTGCATTGCGCTCTTTGTGGTCCATGATCTCCACAAACTTGACGAAAGTCGCGACTTTATGGAGCATGAATTCGACATTCCTGTGGAAACCGTCGAAGCTTACGTTGATTTGGTGGGCTTGAAGGATTTCACTCCAGATTTGAAGGTTGAAGACTACCACTCAGCTGCGGTCTCCCTCCACAAGAGCGATTTCTCCCGGCCTGGCTCGCGAACTTCACGTTTCATGGATATGGAGCCATTCTTGTATCTGATGGATAACATGTCCAGCTGCGCATCTCCCGAGGAAGCCGTATCCTCCAGGTCTCTGCGGGCTCTACGTGATGGATTTCCCCAGGATTCACAGGAAGGGCAGTTGAACCTTCATTATCACAGGCTGGACGACATAAAAGGCATCCTTTCTGGGATAATCAACAAATCCGTAGCTGATGTGATGCAAGATAACGGACTTGTCATGCTCATGGCCTACCAAGATGGATGCGTGTATCTTGGCCGCGGAACGAGACGAATTTCTGTATCTGATGAGACGATCGAGAGGATATTCGACGCCCTTTTGAGTAATATTCAAGGATTACCAGCTTTGAGCGATCCCGTTAATTTAGCTAAAAAGCTTAACACTCCTAGACTTGGCTACTATGGACTGAGCGACGAGTACTACTTCTTCAGCGGTCCAAAAGCGATGATCAGGGCGTTTATTGATGCATCAATAACTTTCGCCCATGATGATAGCAGCAGGAAATTGACAGACTCCATCGTGGATGGTATCAACAGAGCGGATCACGTAGTTCCTATTGAACTCGACCGATCGGAAAGGGGCCAAAAGATTTTGGTTGGTTTCGCAAGGGCGGTGGCCACTGTTCATCAGTCCTTTATCTCGGAGATGATTCCCGATAACGGAGATGCTCTTCTGAAGACTTGTGATATCTGGAAGGTGCAGGAAGACGTGACTACGGCCCTTTTAGGGATAATGAAAACAGATCCCAACTATCTTGCGAGCGGAGGCAAGTGGGAATACTCCTATGCCATCGGTCAATCTGTGATAGATCAGGCGCTGGATGGGGTTAAGCTGAGAAACGTTGGCGTATTGGAGACCGTCAATTATCTTGTTGACTTGGTAGAGAACGGCCTTTCAGGGATGGAAGAATGGAGCGCATTCATCTCTAATAAAACAGACAAATATCGCATGGAATTTGTTGAGTATCTCCATGAAGCTCTCTCGATAAACGGTACCATTTCACACCTTGAAAAATCGCATCTTAGCGATAATTTTAAAGAATATTTGGCGAGCGGAAAGACATGTAATCTATGCAACCGTGGAACATTATTAAATAAGGATCAGATGAAGAATTCTAACTCCTATTTATCCTACAACTTCACCAACAGGGTCTTCGTAGGAAAGACGAAGCCAGATAACATCCTTACATGCATACCTTGTGGTGTTGAGCTTGTCTTGAGAAAGAACGGCTTCAACATGCCTAAAGGTAGAGCTGCGAATAATGAGCTGTTATATTTTCACATAATACCCGACTACTTTTTTACGCCGGAATCGTGGGAGCTTGTTCATTCGATCCTTCTGAAATTCGATAAGGATGCTCGCATCAGAATGGCCGCTCTCGCCGGAAAAATTTTTAATTCGACTTATGTTGGCAGATCCCCCGAAACAGAGGGAGACTTCGATCTCCACAAAAGTTGGATCGAGGACTTAGCCGTCAAAGAGGAAGACGATGGATCTAGAGGGATGGACATGGCCCAGTATATGTCCCAGGGATACGGAAATCTCATAGGCAATGCCAGCATCGCTTTCTACAAGCCCTCTGAGAACAACACCGAGTTCCACTTCTTTGGCGTCTACGTTGCCTTGGTCATTGCTGCCTATACGGGAATGAGGGTGGTTGTGAGCCACTCACCGGTTTCCTCCATCCGCGGTAGGGACTTCAATGAGGTGGTGGCCCTCGACTCGGTAAACTCCCATGTGGCAGACTTCTACGGTAAGTTCGTATCTCTTTCCAATCTGGAGAGGACATTAAAATCGGCCAGTGCTCTGATCCGTCTAGGATACAACACCAGTTCGAAATTGAGAGATTCTCTTTTTCCTAAGTATCTGAGGGTGATGAGAGATGAGATACTTCCAGGATCTTATCTTTTGAAGATGGCTTACAGGGTCCAAGAGGTTGAGAGCAATGTTTCCAATTTACTGGACGAGGCCATCTTTTTGGATGAAATTAGATCGAGGTGAAGCGATGATCAGCGAATCGGACAAGATCAATCAGCTGGCAGAGCTGGGCTTTGAGATTGCTCAGCCAAAAGGGTACAAGCCCCATGCCGTGGAGAGATTGTTTCGGGAATCTGTGAAAGCTGTGATAGGATTTCGTGGTATGAAGCTTTCCAGCAGCGATTACAAATCGGCAGTCTCTGGACGCATCCAAAAAACCATAGATCGGATGGGGGACGATCAGGCTTTCGTTCCTGGAAGGAAGGATGTGGATAAAAAAGCCGATGAGTTTGCAGACTATTTCGTGGACCAGATATTAAACGACATATGCGAGGGCAAGCCTGGGCGGCTGAAGAAGCTCTCCAACAACCTTGCGGATGGTTATTACTCGGCTACGTTGCGCATTCGTCGTGAATACTGGAAGGATAGGAAACTTCAGAGAGAGGAGGCGAAATAAATGAGCATTGAAGATATCAAAAAGAAGTTATCGTCTAGTCTCGTGGAACAATTGATCAACGAGCCAAGTGCGCATTATGTCCACATCTTGTTGCTTAGGGAACTTCAGTCCAGCGCCATTTTTACAACTAATGGGCAAGATGCAGACATTGCCACCGTTGGAATCGGAGCCGAAGATGGGCTTGTGGACTATTCACCGGTGATGATGTTCAAGCGAAAACAGACCGGCAGCGACCGAAGGAAGGGCAAAGAGCTTCAGAGGAACCTCACCGGCATTGAGGATACGATGAACGTCAACGAAATGACTCAAGATTCGCCCGAATCTATTCTTTATGGAAGTGCTGCAGGGGAGGAAGCGATCTCGGTCACGTCGAGGGTGATGTATGACACGGCTTATTCGATAAGGGATTCCAGTGCAATTGTCGAGGAGAAGTTTCAGAATGCCCCTGGCGACCAGTTTGCGAAAGGTGCCACAACAGCTATTCGGGAGCCTGATTTCATTGTCCCAGGAACCGTATTTCCTTGTGTTGTGACGCTGAGGGATGCCACCTTTAACGAGTTGGTCTTCGTCCTAGGAATCACCAAGATGAACAAGAGATATGGTGCGGCGACCTCAAGAATTGGCAGAATCGAAAATCACGTTTTGGGAATCTATTACGGGATCGAAGAGGGACCTGCAAATCTTATCCTATCTCAAGAAGTGGCACGTCGTTTGGCAATGGAAAACGGCGGTATGACCTCAGAGAGCTTGAACAAGGTTCTTTATAGTCCGGTCCTCGACATCGCGAAGGTTAAAAAGCACGTTAAGAAGGCTTTCGACGATGACATCGAAGACCTAAACGTCGAGGCTCTAACTGACGAAGAGACCGATAAACTCCTTGGATATGTGACATCAGAATCCCTAAAGGAGTCTCTCGAACGGCAGAGGGTCCTTTCCTCCCAGTTCTTCGAAGAGGTGAACGGAGAGAAGAAGGGGCGAGGTAAAAAATGAGCGATATCTTCCCTGTTGTGAAGTGCATCATCGATACTCTGGATAGGACGCTCTACGCATCGAGGGAAGTCGGAGATTTAGTTGACTCTGGAGAATATATACTAAATACCGCGTTATACTACGCTTTCGGCTTTGTTTCCGGGACTTACGTAAACTTCGGAAAAATACCATCATATTTGGACGATACGGCGGAGATCTGCAAGGAGTTCTACATAACTCCTGCGAAGCCTGAACCAGTAGAAGAATACGTGAAAGAGGTTCTAGGCATCTCCACCCGATATCTTGGAAAGAGGATGCAGTTGCCCTATATAGGAGGCCATTCCACAAGTCAATGGAACGCGCGATCTCATCGATATGCGGTAAAAAACTGGAAGGCAAACGAATTGCCCAAGTCGCTTAAAGGGAAGAACCTGCCGAAGTTCGGTCGCGAAAGGGTGCTTGATCAACAGAACCTCCTAACCGCATACATCATCCCTTATGAGTCGGATGCCGATTCGATCACGTCTAGAATTCCAAGGTACGTCAGGATCGGAAAGAAGAGATCAAAAGCCAGGGTTAAAACGAGAGTCGTTGATGGAAAGATCGAAGAAGGGGAGTTTACCACCAATCATCCCTTTGGAATATACGATTACGACGGAGTGCCTTTAGGGGATTTGATCTCGGTTCGGATGAGACCTGCCCCGCTGATAATTCAGGGACGTTACAGAGGCAAGTTTGTGCGAATCTCGCAAGCCGATGAGAACGAAAGCGTTATTCTTCCGTATAAGCTTGAACTTTTAAAGGGGAAGAGATGAGTTCTACAGGATCATCTGATGAAAAAAGCGTTGCTGATCATTTTTTTCTGAGTCTGGATGGTCTGAGACTCGAATGTCTGGATCAAGATTACTGCGGAGATATTAAGCCCTTTAAACATCAGGTATCTACTGAGCGACTGATCAAAGACGAGGACTGCAAGTCCATTTTCCTGTTCAATCATAGCCCTACCGGCTCCGGAAAGACCCTCTCTTGGCTCAAACCTGTGCTGGACGAAAAGATGAAGGTCTTAGCTGTATATCCCACGAATGCGCTGGTGATCGATCAGGAAAAGCAGGTTAACGAGTCGATAAAGAAATACGGATACAATCCCAGGGATTACCACGTCCAAGCGGTCACTAGCGATCTTCTTGAGGAAGAGAGGGAACTGTATCCCGACGAGGTCGGACTCAGAAAAGGACAGCTTCTAAACAGAGTTATCCAAAAAGGAAAAAGACGGGGTCTGATCCTGCTCACGAACCCTGACATCCTCACATTGGCGTTGAAGGGTGCATACCGTGATCACAACCTCAGAGAAGCGGTAAGAAGCGTAGACATGATCGTGGTGGACGAGTTCCATCTGGCCTCTGTCAAACAGAGCGACATGCTGCTCTTCATGATGAACGAGATCGAAGATGACGTGAGAAGTCGTCTATCAAAATTCCTCTTCTTGAGTGCCACTCCAAACAAAAAGATCGTCGAGAGGGCGAGAAAGGCAGGCTTGAACGTCGAGGTACTAAACGATACTAGCACTCCGCTATCAAGTTCTGAGGGGCGAGCCGTACTGCCCAAGTTGAATCTTGAGGTTAGAAGCGGATCGATATACAAGACCTACGAGCTGATCAAAGAGGATCTGGATTATTTCATTGATTTTTGTAAAAGACCATGTCATGGCAGAAAAGCGAAAACGGTCTTTATCGTCGACGGAATTTATGAAGTAGACGAGATATTCAAATGTCTTTCAGACAAATTAGGTGGTTTCAATTTCCAGGTCGAGCGAGTTGACGGATTGCATCCAGCTACGCCGGATAAATTGAGTGACTTCGACGTGCTAGTCTCCAACTCTTCGGTGGAGGTGGGCATCGATTTCAACGTGGATCGGCTGGTTTTCACGGGTTATTCTAAGAGCAGCCTTCTGCAGAGAATAGGCCGTTTGAGAAACAAGCCCCCTTTGGAGGTGTGCGATGCTAAATGTTTCGTGCCTGAGACAGTTTTTGATCACCTCAAAGGTCAAGGCGGAAGTTTGACTCGTGAAGAGCTGGTGCGCCACCTGGGACGGGTGATGGACTCGGAGATCGATCTTTCAATGTACTCGAAGACCTATTCGCCGTTAGAGGCGTTCCTGTATCTTTCATCGAGGATAAGGGGTGATGTATGGAGGGATGAGTCTGGCCGGGATCATCGCGAAAAGGGCATGCCTGAATCTATTCAGGGAGAGGAATGGGTCAGGACTCTCGCAATCCTAGAGAAACACTTCCTCGACGAGAAGATCGATGGCCAAAAATGGGAATACTTCCAGTATGAGTCTTCAAGGCTGAAGAAAGGGCTCACCAGCTACCGTGGAGATAGCCTTCAGGCTTTGATGTTCGATAAGACCGATTCTCAGCTGAAGCTTTACGATCTGATGTATCTTCTCAGGCGAGGAAAAGTCGAGTTCATGTCGCCCCAGAAGTTTGCGAGAAGGCTAAGAGATGGTGTTGGACCTGGTTACGAAAAGACTCTCAAGCCTAGATATGAAGCGAGAAGGCCCTTTGCAGCTGGTTTCTGCTGGTATTGTGGAACGCTCGAAGAGCCTCGAAAGGTCCTCTTTAAAGGAGAATCCCCTGCTCATTACAAGGGGATGATGTTCAATTCGGTAGATCACGCGAGAAAACCGCGGATGATCAGCGGCTTTGCGGTGGAGACTGAGCCAAACATCCCGAGCCTTTCTTCTCTCAACGAAACGCTCTCCGAGCATGAGATCTTTGCTCGTTTGGTGGATCAGAACAGCTTCTCTCTAAAGGCCAAGTTCAATTTGGGGGATTTCTTCTACCTCTATCCTTATTCGGGGATGAGAAGCGTCTGTTTCGGACATAACGCCCTCTACATCGATTGTCTAATAAAGGAGGAGCATGCTCGGCGACGATGATCTGGTGAACGTGGGCGACATAAACCAGTTTCTCTATTGTCCTCGCAGGTTTTACTACATTAATTATTTTGATACGATTGAGATGAACTACTACCTCAAAGATGGTCTGTTGAAGCACAAGAGTCAGTCGAGAAGGGGTGGATGGATTCGGGAGCTTTATCTAAGATCTGCAAAGCTCGGCCTTCACGGAAAGATAGACGTGTTGGAGAGCAAGAGTTTCCTTAGTTCTGATCTCGTTTTAACCCCTATCGAGAGAAAACGCGGTAGCTCTTATCACGACAACGACGAGGTCCAGCTCGCAGCCTACTGCATGCTCCTGGAAGATCACATCGGCGAGCCGGTGAGGATGGGATACCTCTACCTCTTCGGGACGAACGAGCGGTACGCCATCACCATCACCGACTGGCACCGCGAGAAGGTCATCGAGACCGCTGAGGCGATCCGGAGGATGAGCCTGGAGAGGATACCAGACTTCGCAGATAACCCGAACAAATGCGAGAAGTGCAGCACCGTCCAGTACTGCATGCCCTTCGAGACGAGGATGCTGGAGCTGGAGCGGCGGAGCGGGAGCAGAAAAGCTAGAGATAGGAGGAGGGCGAGATCATGAAGGCGAGCGAGGGTCTATTCGACGACAGCGTAGTTTACGTGACGAGGCAGGGCGCCCAGGTGGGGGTGGACGGCGGCCGGATCGTCGTCTTCGCCGCCGGAGAGGGAGAGATAGGCTCCTTTCCCATGGGCCAGGTGGATACCGTCAACATCTTCGGCAATGTCAACTTCACGACCCCTTTTGTGGCCCGGGCGAACGAGCACGGGATCGTTTTGAACTACTTCACCTCGTATGGCCGGTATCGGGGAAGCTTCGTTCCCGAGAAAAACACCATCGCCGAGGTCCGCCGCAGGCAGTACGCCCTCACCGAAGAGGAGGGGCTCAGGATCGCAGGCGAAATCGTCCGAGCCAAGATCAGAAACTCGCGGACCTTTCTGGGCCGGAAGGGGGTAACCGCCGAGGCTGACGGCGGGAGATTGGCGGAGCTGGAGTCTCTCGCCCCCGGCGCCGATACGATGGACGGCCTGCGGGGGATCGAGGGGGAGGCGGCGCGGCTCTACTTCTCCCTCTTGGACGGTTGCCTCGCCGAGGGGTGGACCTTCGAGAAAAGGACCCGCCGGCCGCCGGAGGACCATATAAACGCCCTCCTCTCGCTCACCTATTCGATGATGAAGAACGAGGTCTTGAGCGCCCTGCGCCAATACAACCTCGACCCCTTCCTCGGGATCCTCCATGCCGATCGCCATGGTCGGCCGTCTCTCGCCCTCGACCTGCTGGAGGAGTTTCGGCCCATATTCTGCGATGCCTTCGCCGTCCGGCTTGTGAACAAGGGGATTCTGACCCACGACGACTTTCAGATCAATAACCACCTCAAGGATTACGCCTTCAAGAAATATCTAGAAAAATTTGATGAGCTCATGAAGGAAGAGTTCACCCATCCGAGGTTCGGCTACGTCGTATCGAGGAGAAAAGCCGTGAGGATGCAATCGATCCTCCTGCGAAAGGCGATCACAGGGGAGCTGAAAGAGTACTATCCCCTTAAGTTCAAACGATGAGGGTGGCGTTATGAGGTTGGCGGTGGCTTACGACATCAGCGAGAACAGGATCCGGACGCGAGTATACAAGATCCTGGAAAAGTACGGAGCATGGAAGCAGTACAGCGTCTTCGAGCTGGAGATCGACGCTGTTCAGAGGGTGATGATGGAGGACGAGATTAAGGCCCAGATCGGGTCGGGGGATAAGGTCCGGATCTATAGGCTCTGCGAGCACTGCGTCAAAAATATCGAGGATATTGGAGAGAGATCTCCCGAGAAGAAGTCGAACGTGTTGTGATGGTTCATGGACGTTTATAAACTCAGGGTACGGGAACGGTCCATGATTAGAGGCCCGATTTTCCGGCAATTAGAAGGCTTTATATCGAGAAATGACCAATTGAGGGGTGCCGTTGCAAGCCAGGAAAAAACCCGCCAGGGATTGAAACTGGTATTCGGACGATTGCGCTACCACTTGGGCCAAATCGGGTTGCAAGCCAGGAAAAAACCCGCCAGGGATTGAAACAGAGAATGAGTATTCCCGGACGCAGGACTTCATGAAGTTGCAAGCCAGGAAAAAACCCGCCAGGGATTGAAACCTAAGAGGGCCAGCATACCGGGCCCGGCCACGTCGCCAAGTTGCAAGCCAGGAAAAAACCCGCCAGGGATTGAAACTTTGACAGATACTCAATTCAGGACTCTGTCAATGCGTTGCAAGCCAGGAAAAAACCCGCCAGGGATTGAAACAACATACCTAACCACAAAAACATAAAAATAACTAAGTTGCAAGCCAGGAAAAAACCCGCCAGGGATTGAAACCATTTATTGGCCTAGCATCTAATCAAGCTTTCCAGTTGCAAGCCAGGAAAAAACCCGCCAGGGATTGAAACTTTCTCTGGTAGATCCAGAGTGCCCTACCCCACAATTGAGTTGCAAGCCAGGAAAAAACCCGCCAGGGATTGAAACAAATATTGATGACCCATTCCTCCGACATCGAGTGCCGTTGCAAGCCAGGAAAAAACCCGCCAGGGATTGAAACGAACTGGCAGAGAGGCGAATTCTCCTCGCCGATATCGTTGCAAGCCAGGAAAAAACCCGCCAGGGATTGAAACTCATCCATGATATTTTCACCTCTACCCATATACGTCATGGTTGCAAGCCAGGAAAAAACCCGCCAGGGATTGAAACAATCTTATTGAGATGGGGTTGATGTAGAAGTAGTGTTGTTGCAAGCCAGGAAAAAACCCGCCAGGGATTGAAACTACAGAACAACGGCGGCTACGGTTGGTCAGCATCTGTTGCAAGCCAGGAAAAAACCCGCCAGGGATTGAAACTATCCAACCGGAATCTTATCATCAACTACCAGCATAAGTTGCAAGCCAGGAAAAAACCCGCCAGGGATTGAAACGGGACCTGTTCCCCACCCCGGACCATCATAAGTTCGTTGCAAGCCAGGAAAAAACCCGCCAGGGATTGAAACCACCACATCGATGAAGTAGGCTTCCTCCTCTCCATCGTTGCAAGCCAGGAAAAAACCCGCCAGGGATTGAAACGCCGATCACCAACATGTGTATTATCGAGTTACGGGTTGCAAGCCAGGAAAAAACCCGCCAGGGATTGAAACGCTCTTGAACTGACCGGGATCAAACTCGGCGTTCAGTTGCAAGCCAGGAAAAAACCCGCCAGGGATTGAAACTTGAGGATACGAGGGGACCAATCCCCGACGTACCTCGTTGCAAGCCAGGAAAAAACCCGCCAGGGATTGAAACCATTTTGGGCGATATGCTGATGCCGACCGAACTCGGCGTTGCAAGCCAGGAAAAAACCCGCCAGGGATTGAAACCCATGTCATAGACCGCCTTCCGGGGGGCTTCAACGTGTTGCAAGCCAGGAAAAAACCCGCCAGGGATTGAAACAGATCTGATCTTATTGTTAAACCATTATCTAATTTATTGTTGCAAGCCAGGAAAAAACCCGCCAGGGATTGAAACAGTGGCGACATTGCAAGTTTGGCCGGACTGTCGAGTTGCAAGCCAGGAAAAAACCCGCCAGGGATTGAAACTATATCGATCGTCCCGGCCACCGACGCGGGTATGGCGAGTTGCAAGCCAGGAAAAAACCCGCCAGGGATTGAAACCATGGAGAACCTCGAACGCACCCTGGCCGTCTCGGGCGTTGCAAGCCAGGAAAAAACCCGCCAGGGATTGAAACGAACAGCCCCCGGAACGCAAGATGCCCCTCGAGGTTAGTTGCAAGCCAGGAAAAAACCCGCCAGGGATTGAAACTATGTCCACCGTAGGTGTTCCCACAAAGAAATGTTTGGTTGCAAGCCAGGAAAAAACCCGCCAGGGATTGAAACTAACTTCCTACTGCCTTCAGTCCATCTAAGATCGCCCGAGTTGCAAGCCAGGAAAAAACCCGCCAGGGATTGAAACCAATCCTGGACTGCGCCGATCGCTGGAGCCACCCTCAGTTGCAAGCCAGGAAAAAACCCGCCAGGGATTGAAACCAAGTACACAATTGCTTAATGTCTCAGGCAGCCGTCGTTGCAAGCCAGGAAAAAACCCGCCAGGGATTGAAACGATCACCTTCCCGACGGCGAGCTTCAGGGCTTTCGGTTGCAAGCCAGGAAAAAACCCGCCAGGGATTGAAACATGAGTTCAATAGTCTGGCGTTGTCTTCGCCGATTTGTTGCAAGCCAGGAAAAAACCCGCCAGGGATTGAAACAGATCTCCGACGTGACGAAGGCTGGGATATATCGTTGCAAGCCAGGAAAAAACCCGCCAGGGATTGAAACAGCATAGTTGGATGACGTTATCGAGATGAACTCGACGTTGCAAGCCAGGAAAAAACCCGCCAGGGATTGAAACCGATGGACGCCGGCGACCATGGCATCCTGATAGCCTCGTTGCAAGCCAGGAAAAAACCCGCCAGGGATTGAAACGCTGTACCTCGTTCCACGTTTCCCCATTAAAATGATACGTTGCAAGCCAGGAAAAAACCCGCCAGGGATTGAAACGAGCGGGGTCCTCGGCGACAGTTCGACCGCCGAGAATTGGTTGCAAGCCAGGAAAAAACCCGCCAGGGATTGAAACGTAGAATAAGCGACCGTCACGGCCGCGTAGATCCCGCCGAGTTGCAAGCCAGGAAAAAACCCGCCAGGGATTGAAACAAGGAGGCGTGGCGGCGAATCCGACGATGATTACAGGTTGCAAGCCAGGAAAAAACCCGCCAGGGATTGAAACGGATCAACGTCTTTCATTCTGATCCCAAGCCGCTTAGTTGCAAGCCAGGAAAAAACCCGCCAGGGATTGAAACCCTATCTCGGCCTGATGGCTCAGGCCCGCTCCCTCCGTTGCAAGCCAGGAAAAAACCCGCCAGGGATTGAAACATCAAGCCCGCAGCCGCACCCGTAACCATCGGCGAGCCGTTGCAAGCCAGGAAAAAACCCGCCAGGGATTGAAACAGCTCGCCAGGCCCTCCAGCAGATTGTCGCCATCATGTTGCAAGCCAGGAAAAAACCCGCCAGGGATTGAAACCAAGCCGCTTTGTCAATTTTTCGGATGCCGTGGCCGTTGCAAGCCAGGAAAAAACCCGCCAGGGATTGAAACTTACTCTTCCATGCTTTTTGAGGCATCTCATCACCGTTGCAAGCCAGGAAAAAACCCGCCAGGGATTGAAACTCGAAGGCGAGCCCGTCCGGGGCGTCGGGGCAAAAGTTGCAAGCCAGGAAAAAACCCGCCAGGGATTGAAACGGAACGGAAGGCCGGTCATCTCGTGAACCGCCTCGAGTTGCAAGCCAGGAAAAAACCCGCCAGGGATTGAAACAGAGGAGGGGACGGATGGAAGGGCGACGGGCTGGCCGAGTTGCAAGCCAGGAAAAAACCCGCCAGGGATTGAAACCATAGATGACCTCCGACGTAAACATTCCGAGTACCTGCCGTTGCAAGCCAGGAAAAAACCCGCCAGGGATTGAAACTTCTTCTATCGCCGAGGAGGTCATCTCACCCCCTCCTGGGTTGCAAGCCAGGAAAAAACCCGCCAGGGATTGAAACTGGGATACGAAGGGGCGGTCGCTCTCCGAGAGGCCATAGTTGCAAGCCAGGAAAAAACCCGCCAGGGATTGAAACCCCTCTTCGCATGATTTGCAGATTTTCGAGTCTGTTATGTTGCAAGCCAGGAAAAAACCCGCCAGGGATTGAAACAAGGGAACGTCAACCGACCTCACCGCCAGGACATTATGTTGCAAGCCAGGAAAAAACCCGCCAGGGATTGAAACAGATCATGGGGACGGAGTAGAGAACCCTGGATTCGTCGTTGCAAGCCAGGAAAAAACCCGCCAGGGATTGAAACGGGTGAATTGATCGATCTATATCGCGCCTCTATCGAGTTGCAAGCCAGGAAAAAACCCGCCAGGGATCGAACATTCTTCCCGGATAGCTCGATGGAGCAGAGATCGCCGTGGGTATTATGTGGCTGATGCCGCGATAAATATCATATATCGAAAGCCCCTTAGCTCTCTTGATCTACTCCCGGTCCGTCTCGAAAGAGGCGAAGCGCCCTTCCGAGAGCCTCCCCTTTGACCTTGGGGAGGCCGAGGACGAGGCGGAGATCACCAGGGTTCTGATGCGCCTCGAAGATCGGGCGCTCTCTCATATGGGGAGAAGGGACCGGACCGATATTGATGAAAGAAGAGATCGTCATCATCCCCCTCTTAGCAGATCTGAGCCGTTCCAGGGAGGTTCAAGCGCCGGAGGAGCTGCGGAGGAGCTGAATATTGTATGATGGGAGGAGCACGAAATGGCGGACAATAATAAGGCACATAATCGTCCCGAAGATATGATCACCCCCGATGATAACGAGCAGATACCGCTCCCGACCCTGCCAGATATCATATCCTTGGAGGACTTAGATATCCCTGAAAACGAAGTGGCCGGCTACACCATTGATATCGGGTATTCTTTCACTTCCCCCTCCGAGCAGCGACTTCGGTTCCTCGCACTAGAGCAGATTATACATAGACATATCGATGACTACTTCCAAGCAGAGAGGGGCCTGAGGTCTGTGGTGTCTATCGGTGATAAAGAGAAGGTTGGATTGGCGCTAGATCCCAGCAAACTCTACCTCTTTGATACTACCACACAGATATTCGAACTGAGTTTATCCCCCGTTGATTCCCATGCCCTTGTCGGCAAGATAAATTATCTTCTCAGGAGTTCGGACGCTTGGTTAATGCCGATAAGAACCTGGCGGTGGCCAGGTGATTGGAAGAACATTATCTGTCTTCCGTTCGCCATAATATCCTCAAGAGATTCGAAAGATTGGCTTCATTTTGTGAAGGGGATACATGAATTAATGCATCAAGCGGAGTTTGAGCTTGGACTTCACGAGACCGTTGACTTTGCATATACAGCTTACAGGGAAAGAAATACCGCATTTTTAGATCGGATCTTCGATGAGATACCATTGATGATCAAGTACGAAGAGATCTTGATGAATGATGGCGTAGATTCCAGACACCTCCATGAAACATTAGAGAATTTATTAAATTCATTCCTCAATATGAGAAGGTGGGAGGCTGGGGAGGCGCCGTCTCTTATAGATAATATAGATAAAGAGAAATTCCAGACATGGCTGCCCGATCATGATCAGCTATACGATCTTTTGGGGATTAAAATACGATACAAAGACATCCTGGAGCATTATGCATCTGGAGAATGTGGAGTAAGACTCCAGAAGGCAGCGAGATGGATCGCCTGGCGACTGTCTTTTGATGATGAAGAAGAAAGATTGAGACAGGAAGCTCAAAGATTTACAGAGATCCACCGCATGAATGAAAAGGAGGCAGAAGAGCATATTCAGATGATTGAAGAACGATTGATTGAGAAGAGAAAAGCATTTGAAAAGGAGTTCGACGAATTTTATTATCCTATCCAGAAGATAATTCCACCTGATGACAGCTCGGTACAGGTCCCAGCCCAAGAAGATATGCCTCTGAAGGATGACAAACCTGCCTGGTACTCCCATTGGAAGTGCATCAATTGTAAGAAAACGTCAAAGACTCCCTGGAATGAGTATCCTGGTGGGCGGTGTCCGCCTGCGAAGGGGGGCGGCAGCCATAATTGGGAGTTCCAGAAGAAAACCGATAGATGACATCATTTTTGAGGATAACCTCATGCAGACCTTGGGATATCCTGGAAGCTAAACGAGATTTGGTCATGTTAGTCAGTTTCTCTCAGGATCCGCCGAGAAGTACGCACTCCGATGCAGCTCCAGAGCGGTGATCGGCTTCGTGGCGAGGAGGGCGGCATCCTTTCGCCCCCCAGAGGAGGTCGACGATGAAGGAGGTGTCGAGGACCGCCATCATGTATTCCTCGTCGCAAAACCGTGGCCCCGTTGAACCGCCCCGGCAAAGTCGGGGCCGCCCCCGGAATATTCTACGGCCGGTCGCAAGTTTACCAAAACAGGGACTGAAACATAATCTGGTATCCCTCCTCACGACCGAAACAATTTTCTCCAGGCGCGAGTTCCAGAAGAACAAAGATCGAAAGAGTATCGAAAAAGGACCGAAACCCAACGCCTGCGAGCGCCACATTGATCCGCGACAATCAGGATATTCATTCCGGTCGGATTTCCCAAAAAGGAGGAGAAGATGTTTGGAAAGATTCTGCGCTGGATTGCGGTAGGGTTGATCGTAGCGCTGGTTTTTGTTTCCGCAGCATACCTCTCGGATATGAACCGAGCCTATGACCGGATCCAGGGGAGCACGGTCATACCCTCGCCCTATGGGGATATCGAATACACCGAGGGCGGATCAGGGCCTCCCGTTCTGGTGATCCACGGGAGCGGCGGCGGCTACGATCAGGGCGAGCTGGTGGTGGAGGCGGTCCTCGGCGATCAGTTCCACTGGATCGCGCCTTCGCGTTTCGGCTATCTGCGCTCGACCTTCTCCGAGGGGGCCACATTTGACGACCAGGCCCATGCCTACGCCTATCTCCTCGACCGGCTGGGCATCGAAAGAGCTGCGGTCGTCGCCATCTCCCATGGCGGCCCTTCAGCGCTCCTCTTCGCCGTATTGCACCCTGAGCGGGTCTCCTCCCTGGCCCTCATCTCCGCCGGGGTCGCCTCAATAGACGCGACCGACCAGGCCCACGTCCACGCCCAGGCCCAGGCAAATCGGCAAGGGGAGATGCTGGTGACCATCTATCGGTATGACCCGCTCTACTGGACAGCTACCAACCTCTTCAAGAAGCAGTTCATGGAGCTGATGGGCGCCGACGACACGGTCATCGCCGGACTCTCCCCCCACCAACGGGAGATGGCTGAAGAGATCATCGATTATATGAACCCGTCTTCCCCCCGGGCCGCCGGCGCCGCTTTCGACAACAAGGCGGCGATGCCCAACGAGAGGATCGCCACGATCACAGCCCCCACCCTGATCGTCCATGCCACCGACGACACCCTGCAGCTCTACCACAATGCCCAGTTCGCTGCCGCCGCCATTCCGGGGGCCACCCTGGTCAGCTTCGATCGCGGAGGCCACCTCCTCATGATCGTCGAGCAATCGACTATCAGGACGGCGGTACAGAAGCAGATCCTCGATCACGTGAGCGGGTAATCCCCCCGCACCCCCGTCTGCACTCCCGTCTGCACCCCCCTCTGAAAGGACCCCTCAAAAGCCCCTCCCCCTCACCACCCCGCCTCCTTTATCCCCGCCACCTCCCGGAAGCGCAGGTCCCCCGTCACCATCTCCCGGTCGTGGACGAGGGAGATCGCGGCGGTCACTCCATCGAACCGTCGTTTCTCACTAACCCGTATCAAAAGGCACCCGGATCCATTCCCTTCCCCACCCTTTCTTTCCCCACCCTTTCCTTCCCCTCCCTTATCCATATCTCCGCAAGACCCGGCCGGGATATCGATGGCCTACAGCCGGGAGATCAGAACGTCAAAGGATCAGTTTCACGCCGAGGGTGAGGGCCATGATCGCCGGGACCGCATACTTGACTATCGGGAGGACGAATCTGCTCCCCATCCCGATCTCCTTATGCAGAAGGCGGTCGTCCAGCAGCCAGGTGAAGGTCACGGCGATGAGAGTCGCCGTCAGGACGAGACCAAAGCCCCCGACGACCTCGTCCATTATATCCAGTATCCTCATCCCGTTGAACTGAAGTTCAGCGGCGGTGTAGCTCAGAGCCGACGGGAGGCCCACGGCGATAACCCCCGCCGTCAGGACCAGGCTCACAGCCCTCCTTGAGACTTTGAAGGCCCGAGAGGCAGAAGCCACGCTCACCTCCAGCATCGATACCGCCGAGGTCATGGCGGCGAAGAATAGGAGGGCGAAGAAGGCTACGGCAAAGGCCTGGCCATATGGCATCACCTCAAAGGCGAGGGGGAGGGTCGAGAAGGCAAGCTCTGCGCCGGCTGCAGGCTCAAGGCCGTAGGTGAAGACCACCGGGAATATCACCATCCCCGCGAGGATCGCCACCGTCAGATCGGCGACGGTTATGATGAAGGAGGAGGGAAGGAGCCTCACCCCTTCATCGAGGTAGTCCCCGTACGTAAGAAGGATCCCGTAACCGACGGAGAGGGAGAAGAAGGCCTGGCCGAAGGCGGCACCCCATAGGAGAGGGTCGGTGAGGACGGAGAAGTCGGGGGTGAAGAGAAACCTCATCCCCTCCCAGTATCCGGGCAGAGTCGAGGAGAAGGCCGCCAGCCCCAGGAGGAGGAGGAAAGAGAAGGGGACCAGGAGCTTTGTGAACCTTTCGATCCCATTTTTGATCCCAAGAGATACTATCGCCCCCATCAAGAGGGCAGAGATTACGAAATATATTATCGGATCGTAGGTAGAGGTGAAATCCGAGAATTCGACCGACCTGCCCGCCGCCGAAGACTCCACATACGCCAGGGTCCATCCGGTCACCACCAGGTAATAAGAGAGGATCAAAAAGACTACGGCACAGACGACCCAGCCCAGGGGCCTCCACTCCCTTCTCGCCCTTCCGAAGGCGGTGACCACGTCACCCCTCAGGCGCCTGCCGACGGCCAGCTCCAGAATCATCAGAGGGAGGGCAAAGGCGAATACGGCCATCAGATATGGTATTAGATAAGCTCCGCCGCCGTTCTGCCCCACCACCGAAGAGAACCGCCAGATATTTCCTATACCCACCGCTGAGCCGACGGACGCCAGAATGAAAGCCGTCCTCGATGACCACCTCTCCACAAGATCCCTCCTCAAGATCGACGGTTTATCAGGTTCAGATCATTGGAAGCTTGGACGTTATGAACCTTTTCCATATAAAAATTCTCAACCCCTTCCTCCCTCAACCGGGCCAGAACCCCTCCCGCAGGGTTCATGGAAGAACCCAGGTTCCTGCCCGGTGGTTGAGCGCCTCATCCAGATGGTCGAGATCGGTGATGAGAGCCTCCCTTCCCGTAGATATAGAGAAGAAGAGGGCTCCTTCCACCTTAGGCCCCATGCTCCCCGGTGGAAGCTCTCCGGATTCGAGGAGCCTAGCCGCCTCATCGTGACGTAGGATATGTACCGGCTCGGGGTTCTCCCCCCCGAAATCCCGGTAGACCGCATCGACCTCCGTGAGGATCACTAGCCTCCTCGCCTCCAGGCAGACGGCGATGAGAGAGGCGGTGAGGTCTTTATCCACCACCGCCTCCGCCCCGATGAGCTCGCCGTCCCTACCCCGGATCACCGGCACGCCCCCGCCTCCCCCGGCGATGACGATCGTCCCGGAGGCGGTGGCCTCCCTGATGGTCCTGATCTCCACCACCTCCCGGGGCCGGGGGGAGGGGACGGTCCGCCTCCACCCCCGGGGCCCGGCGGCCATATCCCAACCGCAGACCTCCTCCAGCCGGTTCGCCTCCTCATTGGTGTAATAAGGACCCACCGGCTTGGTCGGATGAGAGAAGGCCGGATCCAACGAATCTACCACCACCTGGGTCATCACCGCCGCCACCTCCTGAGTGCCGGGGGGCTGAGAAGAGCGGATAGCCCTGGCGAGGAGGTATCCTATGGACCCCTGGGTCTCGGCGACGAGGACGTCCAGCGGCTCGGGAGGTATCCTATCCCTCGTCGCCTCGATACGGAGGAGGATCATCCCCACCTGAGGGCCGTTCCCGTGGACCAAAACCATACCCTCACCGGCAGGGTTGACGAGTCTCAAGGCCCCGGCGAGGGCCCGGGCCCGGGACGCCTGAGACGAGGGGTCGAGGGGATCGGGAAGGAGGGCGTTCCCGCCGAAGGCCACCACCTGGACCGTCAGATCACCCCTCCTGGAGGGTTCGCCGACCCGACGGATGAGATGGGCTCCTTCCCCCGGCTAAAGAGGAGAGGAACCGCTCTACCAGCCCCCGGAGCCCCGGTTCCTCCATCTCCGTCATCTCGTAGGTGACCCGGACGACGGGCTTATTTATGGTGATCTGGGCCGCAAGATCGACGGGGGTGGAGACGAGGACTAGATCCGCCGGTACACGGTTGACCGTCTCCTCGAGGTCCGCCATCTGATCCGGATAGTACCCCATCGCCGGGAGGACAGGCCCTATATGGGGGTACTCAGCGAAGACCTCCGTAAAGGACCCTGATGCGTAAGGCCGCGGGTCCAACACCTCCGCCGCCCCGTACCTCCAGGCAGCCTCCAGCCCCGCTCCGTGGCTCATCCCCCCGTGGCTGAGGCTGGGGCCGTCCTCCACCACCAAAACCCTCTCTCCCGCTACCATATCCGGACGGTCGACCCGGACCTGCGAAGAGGTGAGGACGGTCTTCGCCCCCGGGTTGGTCCTGCGGACGTTCTCCTTTATGGCGGCTACGTCCCTTGTGGCGGCCGTCGCTGCCTTGCTGATGACCACGATCTGGGCCCTGCGGAGGTTCACCTGTCCGGGATAATATGTCAGCTCGTGGCCGGGCCTGAGGCCGTCGGCGACGGTTATCCATAGGTCAGGGCGGAGGAAGGGCAGGTCGTTGTTCCCTCCGTCCCAGATGATGAGGTCTCCCTCCTCCTCCGCCATCGTGAGGACCTCTTCGTAGTCGACCCCCGCCAGGACGACCGTCCCCTCCTTCAGGTGAGCCTCGTACTCCTCCCTCTCTTCCATCGTCACCCCCGCCCTGTCAAGGTCCTCCAGGGACGAGAACCTCTGGGCCCTCTCCAGGAGGAGGTCGCCGTAGGGCATGGGATGGCGGACGACGACGGGTCGCAGCCCCGACGCCCTCACCAGCCGGGTGATGTATCGAGCAGCAGGGCTCTTCCCCGCCCCGGTCCTGACGGCGCATACGGCTATGACGGGAAGGCGACTATTGAGCATGGTGTGATCTGGGCTCAAGAGGCAGAAGTCGGCTCCCGAGGCCAGGACCCGGCTCGCCAGGTCCATCACCTCCTGAGATGAGAGATCGCTGTAGGCGAGGATGCACCGTTCGACCATCTCTCCCTTTATCACCTCCTCCAGCTCCTCCTCCGGCCAGATGGGAAGGCCTGCTGGGTAGAGGGGTCCGGCGAGCTCAGGAGGGTAGGTCCTGCAGTATATCCCCGGTATCTGGGCGGCGGTGAACCCCACCACCTCACATCTCTCATCCTCCCGGAAAGATAGGTTGAAGTTGTGAAAGTCGCGGCCTGCTGCCCCCAGGATCAGAACCCTCTCTCTATCTGTCATCCTGATAACATCCGTCTTTCGAGGTCATCAATCTGACCCCATGGGAGAGATCTGCGACGGTCGCGTCAAAACCTATTATAACCGGCACCATCCTCCGTAGGCTCATGGTGAGGTCTCCGATCTACATCCGCCGACGGGATGAAGACGACCGTCTCCGTCTTTCCGTCGGATCGTGTCGATTGATAATTCCCGTTCTGATATGTCTCTCCCTGATAATCTCGGCCCCGGCCTCCCCCACCCCCCTGGCCGTCGTTGGTCCCGGCGGATCGATCCAGGCTGCCATAGACGGCGCGGCGGCGGGGGATACGGTGGTGGTGGAGGCGGGGGTCTACCAGGAGAGGCTGGTCGTGGATAAGGGGATCACCCTACTGGGGATAGGGCGGCCTCTGGTCGACGCCGGAGGGGCAGGCTCGGCCGTCACCCTCCGGGCGGAGGGGGTGAGGATCGCAGGGTTTCAGATAAGGGGCTCCGGCCCCGATCAGAAGGACGGAGGAGTCCGGATCCTCGCCGACGACTGCAC
Organism: Candidatus Methanocrinis natronophilus; assembly: GCA_029167045.1. Lineage (GTDB taxonomy): Archaea > Halobacteriota > Methanosarcinia > Methanotrichales > Methanotrichaceae > Methanocrinis > Methanocrinis natronophilus. The sequence continues at coordinate 25,034 of JARFPK010000008.1, read as the reverse complement.
CGTCGATGATAACCTGGTCGGGGAGAACCGGATCGGGATCCTCCTCCAGAACGTCCGGGGAGGGGTGGTGAAGAATAACACCGTCGAGGGGAACGGGGTCGGGATCCTCATCGAGACGGGCTGGGAGAACGAGATCGTCTCCAACCGGATCGTCGAGAACGGCCTGGGGATCAGCATCGTAAAGAGCAACGCCTCCGAGAGCATAAAGGCATCTGACTGCGGGGGAGTATCTATCAAGTACAAGCCCAAGACGGAGGGCTCGACCCTGGAGGTGAGCAAGATCGGCTTCTCTGGAGGGTTTAAGGAGAACAGAATCTTTGGAAACGATCTCCTAAACAACGGCGTAAACGCCTTAGACGACGGCGAGAACCTCTGGGACGACGGGAAGAGGGGTAACCACCACGACGACTTCGACTCCATCGAGGAGGGGTGCAGGGACAGGGACCGGGATGGGGTCTGCGACTCGCCCTTCGATATACAGGGGGGCCACAGCGTCGACAGATACCCCATAGCCACCGAGGACGCCATCCTCCGGTACAGGGCCGCCTCTGGCGACTTCGAGCTGATCCTCTATCGATCTACCTTCTCCCCCGGCCAGGAGATCCCCCTCGGCTTCAGGGCTCCCGAGAGCTTCTCCGGCCAGGCGGTCCTCGTCATCCCGGCCTCGGGGTTGTCGGAGGAGGATAACGGGACCGGCCCAGCGGAGCGTCCGGAAAAGACGGCCATCTCCAGCCAGATCCTGGAGGGCGAGAAGGGCACCGTCGCCTTCACCGCCCCCGAGAGAGAGGGAGGTTACGCCTTTCTGATCCTCGACGGCTCCGGTGACAGGATCCTCTCCCTATCCTTCCGGGTGGCGATCCCGGAGATCGCCGTCCTGGCGGCCTCCGCTGGGACCTGCGACGAAGTCGACGTCACCTTCCGCGGAGTACCCGGCCTTGAAGGAGACTGGATAGGCCTCTTCGCCGCCGGGGCGGGAGACGACGCCCCCATCTCCAAGAAGCATCTCGATGGGGAGGGCAACGGAACTCGATCCTTCGCCATGCCTCCATTGGCGGGGATCTACGAATTCCGGCTCTTCGAGGAGGGCGACCTTGCGAGGATGGGCAAGAGCGGTCCCGTCGAGGTGAAGCCCTCCGCCGGGCGACGGGGCGCGCCGTCGGGATTCCGCGCCCTCCCGCCGCCTGGAGGAAGACAGGCGGTGGCGGTGGAGAAGCTCTCTTTGAGGGCTGGGCCGCCCCCCCGGCAGCTCCCGGCAGCTCTCGGCAGATCACCTCAGGATCTCCATCGCCTCCCCCACGGATTTGTCGTGGTGGACTATCGATGCGACGGCTCTGGTCATCTTAGTCGGGTTCTCATGCTGGAAGACGTTTCGTCCTATGGCGACTCCCCTTCCTCCGGCGTCTATGGCGCCCCGGATCATCTCGAGGAACTCCTCGTCCGTCTCGGTCTTGGGGCCGCCGGCTATAACGACAGGTACGGGGCAGCCCGCGACGACCTCTCTGAAGGTGTCGGGGTCGCCGGTGTAGTTCGTCTTGACGATGTCGGCGCCGAGCTCCGCCCCCGCCCGGGCGGCCAGGGCGACGACGTCGACGCCGTTGGGGTCGTTGATCTTGTCGCCCCTCGGGTACATCATCGCGATGAGGGGCATCCCCCAGAAGTCACACCTCTCGGCGACGGAGCCGAGCTTTCGCAGCTGGTCCGCCTCCGTCCCTGACCCTATGTTGATGTGGACGGAGACGGCGTCAGCCCCCAGCTTCAGCGCCTCCTCCACGATGCAGACCTGGACCTTGTTGTTGGGGTCGGGGCCGAGGGCGGTGCTGGCCGACATATGGACGATGAGGCCGATGTCGCTCCCGTACCCCCGGTGGCCGTGTTTCACCATCCCCTTCTGCTGGAGGACGGCGTTGGCCCCCCCTTCCGCCACCTTGTCCACCATCTCCGAGAGGTTTACGAGCCCCTTGACGGGGCCGACGGATATCCCGTGGTCCATGGGGATGATGACGGTATTTTTGCTGTTCCTGTCGATGATCCTCTCCATCCGTACCCTTTTTCCGATCTCACTCAAATCCGATTCTCCTTCATGTTAACGTGGCGCACGATAGCACGTGTCATATATAAGCCTGACGCCATGATATTTATAGATATGAAGCCCTTACCCATCCCAGGCCCACCGGAGCTGATACTTTGGAGGAGGAGTTCGGCAGGATTAAAAAGAGTGAGACGACGGAGCTCGTAGTCCGCAGGACCGAGTTTCGCGGCTCGGCGGGGATCGACATCCGGGAGTATGTCACCAGCGAGAGGTACACCGGCTGGTCGAAGAACGGCATCAGGATACCGATAGAGCAGTGGCGATCCTTTCGGTATATCCTGGATAAGATAGAAATTCCTGAAGGAGTGAAAGGAGATTAGCCGGGACGGCTTCGAGCGGGAGTACAGGGGCTGGCTCGTCTCGGTGGCTGGGGATCTGGCCGAGAATCTGGCGAGATCCGACCCCGAAGAGAGGGACCGGATCCTTCGGAGGTGCCGGGAGATGGAAGACCCCCTGGAGGTATTCCGCCCTCTATCAAATCCGGAGCGGATCTGGGAGATCGCGGGGGTAGAAGGCGATGGGTACATCCTGGTGGAGACCGACGCCGTCACCTTCTTCCCCTCCATGGGATCTCATAACCCTGGGGCCCTCGACTACGCCGTGGCGATGAACCGTCGCTATTTCTTCCGGGGTCTCTGGTTCTCCATAATATCCTTAAACTGCGAATATCTGAGGCGGACGCCGGATGGGACCCTCGCCTACACCCTTGAGCACGAGTTCGAGATGGGGAGGCTCTATCAGGAGGCGTTCGGTGAGATGAGAAAGCTCTCGCCAGGGGAGAAGCTCCAGATCAGCCAGGCCGCTCAGAAGACCTCCGTCGATAAGACGAGGATCTCCCTCGCGGATCTGATCGATGAGGAGATGCTGATGCTCCAGATCTCGGGATCCCAGCCTGCTATCCCGAAACCCTACGCTGAGACCGCCCTCCTCGCCTACCTGGAAGATAACTTCTCGAAGCTAGAGGTCTTCGGCTCAGAGAGCCGAGACGACGGTGAAGAGGCCTTCGGAGCCGAGCTCTACGCCGAGTTTGAGGGGTGGTCCCTCTTCTCCAGAGAGTCATACCGCCTATTCGTCAGGGAGGTCGAAGAGGGGGTGAGGGAGGCCTATCGGGGTTACGTCTGAAGGACCTTCCGGATACCCCTCCATCTCTCCTATCCCCTAACTCCGTGGCTCGGCTATGATCGTCCAATTTCGGCGTTAAAGGTGGATATCTCCCTCGCCGCCAAATCGGGGACGGAGGGGGTCGTCGACGTCCAACCCTGAGCATTTATATAGTAGCCCCTCCTGTCACTCTTCATCAAGATCATTCGAGGAGACCCGATTTGCCGATTGAATCCAAGCTGCATAATAAACCGGCCGTCAACATAGGCATGGTGGGCCATGTCGACCACGGCAAGACGACCCTGGTGAGATCCCTATCAGGGGTCTGGACCGACCAGCATAGCGAGGAGCTGAAGAGGGGGATCTCCATAAGGCTCGGCTACGCCGACGCAACATTCCGAAAGTGCCCCAACTGTCCCGAACCTGAGGCCTACACCGTAGCCGATACATGCCCTGGATGCGGATCGCCAAGCGAGATCCTCCGGACGGTATCCTTCGTCGACTCTCCGGGCCATGAGACCCTGATGGCGACGATGCTCTCGGGAGCGGCGATCATGGACGGCGCCGTCCTGATAATAGCCGCCAGCGAGCCCTGCCCCCAGCCCCAGACCAAAGAGCACCTGATGGCCCTCAACATAACGGGGATCGAGAAGATAGTCATCGTCCAGAACAAGATCGACCTCGTATCCAGGGACAGGCTGATCGAGCACTACAACGAGATCAAGAAGTTCGTCAAAGGAACCGTCGCCGAGAACGCCCCCATCGTCCCCATATCCGCCCAGCAGAACGTCAACATCGATATGGTCATCCAGGCGATCGAGGAGACGATCCCCACCCCAGAGAGGGACCTGGATAAGCCGCCCCTCCTCCAGGTAGCGAGATCCTTCGACGTCAACCGCCCCGGAACCCTCCCTGACAAGATCATCGGCGGAGTCATCGGTGGAAGCCTAACCCACGGCATCCTGAAGGCCGGCGATCCCATAGAGATCAGGCCCGGAAGGTCGGTGGAGTCAGAGGGTAGGAAGCAGTGGGTCCCCATACAGACGAAGGTGACGGCTCTGATGGCCGGGGGCGGCTCCCAGGAAGAGGTGACCCCCGGTGGGCTGGTGGCGGTGGGAACCCAGCTCGATCCGGCGATCACCAAGAGCGACATCCTGGTGGGCCAGGTGGCGGGGGCGCCCGGGACCCTCCCCCCGGTCTTGAGTTCCTTCACCATGAACATAAGGCTCCTGGAGAGGGTTGTAGGGGCGATGGACGAGGCGGACGTGGAGCCGATCCACACCAGTGAGCCTCTGATGCTGAACATCGGTACCGCCACCACCGTGGGGGTCGTCTCCAGCGCGCGAGAAGGCGGGATGGTGGAGGTCCAGCTGAAGAGGCCGGTCTCTGCCGCCATCGCAGACCGGGTCGCTGTCAGCAGGCGGATCGGCGCCAGGTGGCGTCTCATCGGAGTCGGGACGATAAATAAATAAGCGCGATCTTAGACAGGTGGAGCCGTATCCCTGGAAGGGGTGTTTCAACCTCGTGAAGGTCCTCCTAGACGCCAACGCCCTGATGGTCCCGGGCCAGTTCGGGGTGGACGTCTTCGAAGAGCTGGAACGGCTCGGATTCCGGGAATTTCTCGTGGCCCGTCCGGTCCTTATCGAGATCGAGGCCCTGGCGGAGCTGGCCGGCTCCCGCCGGGACCGGACCGCCGCCCGGATCGGCCTACTGCTCGCCGAAAGATGCGAGATTTTCGAGGCCTCCGGCAGGGCGGATGAGGCCCTTATCGCCATCGCCGAAAAGACGGGGGCGGCGGTCTTCACCAACGACAGAGAACTGAAGAAAAAGTTATCTACTAGAGGTGTTACCGTTATACACCTGCGCCAGAGGCGACGGCTGGAGATCGCAAATAGAAAGGAGTTCTGATGTATAAGAAGATGAAGCTGGAGGGGATTGTGAGGATACCTCCCGGCCAGATGGGGGATCCCCTCGAAGAAGCGGTGGAGATGGCCCTTCGCAACAAGCACGAGGCGAGGGTAGACAAGGCCCTGGGAACCGTCGTCGCGGTGCTGGGGGTCGACGACATAGGCGAAGGGAGGATCCTGGCGGGAGACGGGGCGATCTATTACGATGCGACCTTCGATGCGATCGTCTTCAAGCCCGAGATGCAGGAGATCGTCGAGGGCGAGGTGGTGGAGATAGTGAAGTTCGGAGCCTTCATAGGGATCGGGCCCTTCGACGGGCTCCTTCACGTCAGCCAGATCACCAACGAGTATATATCGTACGATGAGAAGAATGCCCGGCTCGCGAGCAAAGACTCGAACAAATCTCTCGACGAAGGCGACAGGGTCCGCGCCCGGATCATCGCCGTCAGCCTCAACGAGAAGGAGCCCCGAGAGAGCAAGATCGGCCTCACCATGAGGCAGACGGGGCTTGGAAAGCTCGAGTGGCTGGAGGCCGCCCGGCGAAAGGAAGAGGCAGAGGTTGAGTCGAGATGACCGAGCAGGCTTGCAGGGAATGTCACAGGATTGTGGAGGGGCTCGTATGTCCCATCTGTGGTTCATCGTCCCTGAGCAAGGACTGGACCGGTTATGTCGTCATAATCGACCCAAAAGAGTCTGAGGTAGCAAGGAAGCTGGGGATAACCCTTCCCGGAAGGTACGCCCTGAAGGTGCGATAGATTTGTTGATCTTGCGTCTTCCCGAAGAGATCCGTTCCGAGCTGAAGCCCCCCCTGGGGAGGCTCTTTCGTGGTCGGGGGCAGGAGTGCGTCGGTCCCATGCAAGATCTCCTCAAACCGGCGCCGATGGTGATAGCCGTCGGAGACGTCACCACTTTCTGCCTTCTCACATCCCCCGGAAGAAAGCCGGAGATCTGCATCGTCGACCACAAGACCAAGAGGATGCCGGTCCCCGACCACGTCCAGCAGGGTATCGGCGAGGTGGAGGAGTACGAGACGGTAGAGGTGGAGAACCCAGCGGCGACCCTCACCCAGGAGCTGATAGAGGTCATAAAAGACCATATAGCCAGCGACAGGAGGATCAAGATCGTCGTCGACGGGGAAGAGGACCTGGCGACTCTCCCGGCGATACTTTATGCGCCGATCGGATCGGTGGTTGTCTACGGACAGCCGGACGAGGGGAGCGTCGCCGTGGTGGTGAACTCTGAGAGGAAGGAATATGCCCGCAGCATAATGGATAGGATGATTGTGGAGGATTTAGATGGAGATCAAGGTCATTGAAGAGAGAGAGAACCCGATGCTGAACCGCAGAGAGATAAGGTTTGCAATACTGCACGATGGGCCAACGCCCTCCAGAAAGAGCGTCGTTGAGAAGATCGCCGCCACCATGGGCTCGAAGGTGGGGCTGGTGATGGTGAACAGCCTCAAGTCCGAGTTCGGAAAGAGGGAGACTCGCGGCTATGCCAAGATCTACGAGACGGAGGAGAGGGCCAAAGAGGTCGAGAGGTCTTACGTCGTAACCAGGAACGTGCCGGGATCAGCCGCCGAGGAGTCGAGCTAGATGGCTATAAACCAGCTCTATGATCTGAGCGGCGATGCGGTCAAGAGGAATAGGCAGACCTGTCCCCGCTGCGGCAACGGCGTCTTCCTGGGAGAGCACGCGGACCGCCTCTCCTGCGGAAAGTGTGGATATACCGAGTTTAAGAAGTAGGCCGACCTCTGCCCCCCTTGGGGGCGGATGAAGCTCCCTTTTGAAATTTCGAGCGGCTTCTGATTTTTTCGCTTTTGACGATAGGAGATCCGCCCCTTCCTCCCGTCGGTTATATAAACGTATAGAGAGAAAGTGCTACAGGGTGTTCAATTGGTAGACATATTATCCGTCGGCTTATTGCCTCTGCTCATAGTTCTCTTCATACTTTACCAGGGCATCAGGATCCCCCGGGAGTACGAAAGGCTCGTCATCTTCAGGTTGGGCCGCTACAGCGGGATCAAGGGTCCCGGAATAACGATTATCATCCCGGTGATAGATAAGGCGATGACCATCGACCTGCGGGTCGTGACGATAGACGTCCAGAAACAGGCGGTCATCACCAAGGACAACGTCACCGTCGCCGTCGACGCCATCCTTTATTATCGGGTCGTGGAGCCGGATAGAGCCATCATCCAGGTCGAGAACTTCAGGGTGGCGACGAGCCTTCTAGCCCAGACGACCCTGAGGGACGTCCTCGGCGAGATCGAGCTCGACGACCTCCTCTCGAAGAGGGAGGAGCTGAACGTCAAGCTCCAGGAGATCCTCGACAGGCAGACCGACGCCTGGGGTATAAAGATCACGGCTGTGACCCTGCGGGATGTCAGCCTCCCCGAGTCGATGCTCAGGGCCATCGCAAAGCAGGCCGAAGCCGAGAGGGAGAAGAGATCCAGGATCATCCTGGCGGAGGGCGAGTTCCAGGCGTCGGCGAGGATGGTGGAGGCTGCAAAGCTCTACCAGGACGCCCCTGTCGCCATCAAGCTCAGGGAGCTGCAGACCCTCGCCGAGATATCCAGGGAGAAGAACATGATCGTCGTCACCTCCGGGGGCGAGGTCGGGGAGACTACCGGAAAGGTGGCAGCCCTCAGCAAGGCCTTCGGTGAGAGATGAATAGACCGGATCTGAAGCCTTCGAGGGGAGGATCCGGAGCGATGGGCCGGGCCTACCGCCCCGGATCCGGTGCCGGGGGGGTCCGCCCTCCGGCTCCGATCCTCTTTATAGCTGCCGTTCTCTTCATCCTCTTCCTATCGGCCCCCGCCCTGGGGGCGGGATCCGTCATGGTCGTCGCCCTCGACGGCGCCATAACCCCGGCGAGCGACAAGATCATCGCCGAGGCGATCCTCCAGGCGGAGGCGCTCGGCTGCGAAGCGATCGTCATCACCCTCGACACCCCCGGCGGGGGGCTCTCCGAGACTAAGGAGATCGCGGGGCTGATGGAGAGGACGAGCCTTCCCGTGATCGGGTACGTCTACCCCGCCGGGGCGACCGCCTGGTCTGCGGGGACGATCATCCTCCTCGCCTCCGACGTCGCGGCGATGGTCCCGGGGACGATCATCGGCTCAGCCCAGCCGGTCCAGATCGGGCCGATGGGGGCGGAGGCGGTCAACGACTCCAAGGTGATCAACGCCGTGGTGGCCCTGGCCGAGGAGAAGGCCCGGATCAACGGTAGGAACGTCACGGCGGCCGGGGAGTTCGTTACAAAGAACCTCAACCTCAACGCCGAGGACGCCCTGGAGTACGGGGTGATCGAGTTCATAAGCCCGAACCTTGAAGCCCTCCTGGTGGACGTGGACGGGTTCGTGGCGAAGAACAGGACTCTGGCCACGAGCGGCGCCGAGATCGTCCGGTTCCAGCCGGGGCTTCGCCTCCAGATCCTCTCGATAATATCCGACCCCCTCCTGGCAGGCCTCCTCCTCATCGTAGGCCTCTACGCCCTCATCTTCGGCCTCTCCAACCCCGGGATGGGGGCGGAGATTGCGGGGGTAATAGCCCTCGCCCTCGGCCTCATAGGCCTGGGCTTCTCCGTCAACATCGGGGCGGTATTCCTGATAGTCCTGGGGGTCGTCCTCATCCTGGTGGAGATACAGAGCGCCGGCTTCGGCCTGTTGGGGGCGGCGGGGCTCGCCTGCATGATCATAGGATCGGTCCTCCTCGTCCCGATAGGCTCGCCGGAGTGGTACACCCCCGCCGACTACAAGATAGACGCCCTCATCACCCTTCTCATCCCGTCCATCGTCTTCGGGCTCTTCTTCGTCTTCGCCATCTACAAGGTGGCGGAGGCGAGGAGGCGGCCCACCTACTCCGCCAAGATGGAGGAGGAGGTCGCCGAGGCCCTGGACAGGATCGACCCCAGAGGGCACGTCATGTACAACGGCGAGTACTGGGTCGCCGTCTCCGAGGAGCCGATCGAGGCCGGGGAGCTCGTCGAGGTGGTGGGTAAGGAGAGGATGGTCCTGAAGGTGAGGCGGAAGGGGTAGGGCGAGAAGGAAAAGAGGGCCGGCCCCTGGGCCTTTCGTCATCTTTTTCTGGTCATAATTTTTTTGTCTCTTTTTGGTCTTTTTGTGATCTCATTTCTTCGGCCTTTTTCGGATCACCTTGCTCATCTCCAGGCGGGACAGTTCCGGAGAAGAGCTTATCAAAGAAGATAACGTAAAGGTTCAAGGTGATGGAAATGTTCGAAGAGATCTTGATCGCGACCGACGGGTCGGAGCATAGCCTCCAGGCGGCAAAGACGGGGATAGATCTTCCGAAGCTCTCCGGAGGGAGGGTGACCGCCCTTTATGTAGTCGATCCGGGCGTCCTCTCCGACGTCAGCCACAACATCGTCGATGATGTGGTGGAGGGGATGAGGCGGTCGATGATGAAGGAGGCTGAGAAGGCTATGACCTTCGTTGAAGAGTTGGCGAAGGCCGCCGGCGTCCCCGTCGAGAAGAAGATCGTAGAGGGGTACCCCGCCGAAGTGATCCTGGAGATCTCGAAGGGTATGGACCTGGTGGTGGTGGGGAGCATGGGCTGCACCGGACTCACCAGGTTCCTCCTGGGATCCGTCGCCGAGAAGGTGGTACGAAATTCCGAGGTTCCGGTGATGGTCGTCCAATAAGAAGCAATAAGAAGGGTTCTGTTTCATTAAGAGGAAATGAAAGCTGCGCGGAAGGATTTTTGGGAGAAGTCTTGAAAGACTCAATCTGGAGTTCGCCTCCATGATCATCTGATCGGTCCTCCTGGTCACGATAGGCTCGCCGGAGTGGTTCACCCCCGCCGACTACGAGACTGATGCCCTCATCACCCTCTTCACCCTGGCGATCGTCTTCGGCCTCTTCTCCGTCTTCGCCATCTACAAGGTGGCGGAGGCGAGGCGACGGCCCACCTACTCCGCCAAGATGGAGGAGGAGGTCGCCGAGGCCATGGACAGGATCGACCCCAGAGGGCACGTCATGTACAACGGCGAGCGCTGGGTCGCCGTCTCCGAGGAGCCGATCGAGGCCGGGGAGACGGTCGAGGTGGTGGGGAAGGAGAGGATGGTGCTGAAGGTGAGGGGGAAAGGATAAATGATAGGCCCGTCGGAGAGACGGGCAGCACCTTATGACCCCATTTGAGGCGGATGGGAGGTTGCCCTTTGAGAGGAATCCAGCCCGGTAGGGTGACCTAAGCGCATCCAGGTCGACCTGTCGGTTGATCAGAAGCTTCATATTCAACCTGATCCGATCGACCGCTCTCAACGATGACAAGTCCCTCTTTCAACTCCGTCAATTCCTTATTATATTCGCCCTTAATATCCAGCTCCCCCGCGAGTTTCCAGTAATCTTTGGCCCTTCGGATCAAGACCTCCCTTTCACCATCTACAGCAGGCTTCGACGACTTTGCTCTGCATGCCAAGGCCAGATGCAGGTATGCCCTTGCATCAGCCCTAATCGAGACGGAACGTTCCAGATGCTCGATGGAGATATCGATCAGGTCTTGGGATTTAAGCCCCGTCTTCTCAGCCAATCTTTTATCGCAGATGAGATGCTGCTTGTACCGGATCCAACCTTTACAATATTCGCTCATCGCTAGACATTTAATCCATTCATCTCCAGGTATAAGAAGATTAATATAATATTCTGACTTTCGTATCTCTTCAAACGCCATATCTAGAGTATGGTCGGTGTTTCTTTCCGCGAATGAAAGGGCAAGTCCCATATGAGCCCAGGCCACTATTCTAGCTATGGACATCCCGTCGGTTGAATACTTTCGAATTATATTAAATTCTTTTAATCTGTTATTTCTTTCCTTTACATAATTAAGTCCTACACGAATTATATTATTAAAAATTCTCTCACACTGAGCAAAATTTTTTCTTTTTAGATATGTCATACCAAGATGGATGCCGACGATCAAGACCTTTGTAGATATCGACTTCTCCTTGGATTCCATAGCTTTGTAAATAACACTTAAATGAGGGAGAGCTTCCTCATAATCACATAGCTCCATGTAGGCCCTAGCCATGAGATAACGGGCCTCTGCCCTCCCTCTCAATTTATCCTTATCGTATAGCTCCCATGCCTGTTCGAAATTATCCTTCGCCTTCCTCAAGGATCTATCCCTATCGGAAGAATTACGACAGAGGCGTGCTCTATCCAGGTAGCATAGACCAATCTTTTTCAGTATTTCTGGGTTGTTGGGATCCCAGACCAAGGCGTTATAGAACTCATCCAGAGCCATCTTGTGCTTTTGAAGGTCAAAATATATGTCACCAGCGACCTCACCGACTTCCCGGTTAATGGGATCGGAGATCTGGCATTTTCGAGCCTCTTTAAGGGCATTGAGCTTCTTCTTCTCTTGTCCCCTCAAGGCTCTGGCCAACTTCGAGTGAAGTCTCTCGCGCATCACCAGTTTGGGATGATCGAACTCCAGAATCTGAATGGCTTTGCTATAGCAGCTTTCACCCCGCTCAAAGTTTCTAGTTTCAAGATATATATCTCCAAGTTTTATTAAAATATGTGACCGCCCTTTAATATAATGTTTATGATTCTTCTTTGAGAATTCTTCATCTTCGACCTTTTTGAAATAATCTAAAGCCTTACTATAATAAGTATCTCGCTGGCAGCGCGTCCCCTGAACCATTGTTAAATATTTATAATAATATAAGAACCCTAAGGTAAACATATTCTGTTCTCCCTCCCAGGACCATTTCGATTTATCTGGACCAGGTATACGCTCCAGACATTTGATTCCGCAGTCCAGCGCTCTACTCATATCCTCTGCATGGGGATTCTCTTCCTTTAGTCTGTTGCCCAGGCGCGCCAATGCGATGGCATATTGAGCGTATCTCCAGTTATGTTCCGTTTCACCCGAGTCCGACACGGTTCCGAATCTCTCCAATTTTGATATGAGATATTTGATCTTATCCGGAGTTCTTCTGCCGCCACCCAAACCGCCCTCCCGCAGATAAAGATCCGTTTTGGCCATCTGGGAAGCGCGTCTCATGAGGCTGTAAGACTCTTTTAGTTCGCGCTTCTTCTCCTTGAGGCTCTCATCCCCGTCAGACGTTTGTCGTCCAGGCAACCTTTCCTTCAGCACAGGACTCTGAATCTCGAGGTTTTTCAGCAATTGATGATATGCCAGGGCTGCGATATCGATGGCTTGATAAGACGCGCCGCTCTCGTAAACCTTTACCCTTCTGCAGGCATCGCGGGCTTCTTCGGTCTTATTATTGCGCGCATAGGCGAGGGCGAGATGTGCCCAAAATTCGGAGTTCTCCGGTTCGATCGCCAGGGCGTCCCTGTAGGCTTTGACAGACTTAACGTATTCAGCAGCACAATAATATATTTTTCCTAATATAAAATATGTGTTGGCGTTGGATAGATCCACAAATATGGACCGTGTCAGGGCATCACTGGCGTTCTTCTTAAACCTGGCGTTCTTCCTCAACCAGGCCTCTTCTTCTATTGCGAGACGATACAAGCATAAATACGCAAGATCTATAGAACATTCTCTAACGTTCCTGGAGCTTACATTGATCCGTTCATTCCAGAACTCGGCCATAAACAGGGACTTCCAAGAATAATTGACAGCATTTTCTGCACTTTCCAGGTATTTTGGCCTTCGAACTCCGGACTTGCCATGAAGCATATCGATTCGACTCTGAGCGTTGGCCTTAAGATTATACGCCTCAGCCAGTCTGTAGTAGTCTCTATTTAGAGGATTAAATCCTTTTTCGGTGGTACTTATGACCCAATCACACAAGAGGATTACATCTTCATATTTTTCAATCAATATTTTCCTTTTATCGTCACAAAGATATGCCAGGATTAATTCGCCGATACGCACCTGGTCCCCGAATACCTCTTTGCATGAATCATAACGTTCTGGGGGTTCAACGAAGATCGATTTTATATCCTCCAGATCGGCTTCGGCTTCGATAAATTGGCTGAAACCCAGGGCATAATAGGCGGCTACCATCTTTGGATCCCCCTTGATCGCCTTCAAAAAGGCGATTTCTGCAGCTTTTTCTTGGCCCAACTCGGTATAAACCACCCCTAGGTTGTAGTAGGCGAGGGCGAAATCGTTCTTCTCTTCCAGGGCTCGAATGAAGCTCTTCTCCGCCATCTTCAGGTTATAGAGACGCTTCTTTGTGGAGACGAGTGCATCTCGATAAGCCTTCAGCCCCTCATTAAAGTGGTGCCAGGACTTCCATCGGACCAGAGTATCCTCTGATGTCGGACTCAATGAATGTATCCTGGTAGCCAGCTCCTTGACCATATCGTCCATACTCCGAATCGCCCCCTTGGAGCCCTCATCTATGGGCTCGCGGGAATCGACTCTCCAGCTGTAAGATCTGTTGTTTCTGGTCATGGTGGCCGTCAGGACGACTCGGCCTTGGCCGTCGACTTCATCGATTCTGTGAAGGTTTATGATGAGCCGGGGCCCTCTGATCAGACGTCCCAAAAACCTGGTTATGGCACCGGGGGTATCTTCATGCCAAAGAAGCTGATCTCCTGCGATTCACCAACCGCCTCGTTATTCAGGAAATAGCTCAGATCTTCGGCCTTTATATTGGCATCGATCGGCTTCCCTGCTCCGTAATCTGAGGGGATAGCCCGCTCCTCATCGACGATCTTGTACAGCTCATTTATACGGTTGAGATGTACGATAAAAAGGTCTGATAAGCCTTCGTTAGCTCTCTTGGAACCCCAGTCCGCCTTCGGTTTGGACGCGGTCTGATCCTGGGGAGGATCTTGAGTATAATCTGAAACATCCTCCACCACCAGCCGTTGGGAGGCATCCGAGACGATCATTGCGATCTCGATGACGATCCATAATATCAATATATTTTTCCAGTCCAGCAATAAAGTTGCGAGGATGGCGGCCGATAGATTCTCAATGGAACCCCCACCGCTGAGAGATGCCGTCTCCTGCAGAAATCCTTGTATTACAGTCCCGTTTAAGTTTACATAGTGCAGAGATCCATTTTTATTGGCATCGAATATCATCAAGCTGAAATCCGCGCCGGGGGAGATGGGACCATTCAAGGTTAGGTTATATATTGTGCTATTCGAAAAAACATTTCCAAATATTTCATTTATCAGGAGGCGAAAGCTCCCCATCACAACGGCGTATAAGATCACAACATCAGCCAAAACGACACCGTGTACCCTCCAGCTGGTGCCAAGCCAGCGAAATGTCTTGCCCGTACACCTGTGGATTCTGACCTGCAGCTCCCTGAACCTTAATCCGAATGGTAATACAGGCTTAATAAATATTAATACCGCCAAAACTAAGGGGAATAGAAAAAAAGCTATTATTAATACAAATTGTCCTATTGGATAATTCAAATTAAAAAGGTTCCTTAAGTTTACTAAAAGAGAATGATCGCTCAGATATAAAAACAGAGTATAGATAACTGCCCCTAATGTCAGATAGATGGATATGAGAAAGATAGTGGATAATATCAGGCGGTTATTCCTCATGGTCAGACTCTCGATGGAACTCAGATTAGAAATAAAATTAGATCTGTTTGTATATAGGCTTAACTGACAAATGCGCTACCTTTGTACAGGGCAAAACGATATTCCAGCAATTACATATGACTTATTTTCGATATGGGTGGGAGAAGACGCACCTTTACCGTCTCCAATATCCAACCATTGAGATCGGGACAACGCAGAAACCGAGCTTCCAACCCACTACCCTCCAGGAGATAGAACAACCTTTAGATACCCCCCCTCCCTTACCCTCCCCTTACCCATGGTCGAAGATCCCGTAGCGAAGTGGGAGGAGTTCATCCGGTCCAGGTACTGGGACGAGCTTCTGGAGCTCCCTTTAAACTCACCCCCTCCTTACCCTCCCCTTACCCATGGTCGAAGATCCCGTAGCGAAGTGGGAGGAGTTCATCCGGTCCAGGTACTGGGACGAGCTTCTGGAGCTCGCCGACTCCTACCCCTTGCGCAGAAGCCTCGTCATCAAGTTCCCCGACATCGATCGGTACGACCCGGAGTTCGCCGACGAGCTGTTGGAGAAGCCGGGGCCGCTCCTGGAGGCGGCGGAGACCGCCCTCCTGGAGATAGACCTGCCCATCGACGCCCTCCTGGAGAAGGCCCACTACCGGATCGTCGGGTTGCCGCGCCGCTACAAGACGAGCGAGCTACGGTCCGACCAGATCGGCCGGTTCATCGCCCTGGAGGGGCTCGTCCGGACGGTGACGGAGGTGCGCCCGAAGGTCATCAGTGCCGCCTTCGAGTGCCAGAGGTGCGGCCACATCTTCTACAAGGAGCAGACGACCTCCAAATTCCAGGAGCCCTACGACTGCCCCAACGACGCCTGCGACCGGCGGGGGCCCTTCAAGCTCCTCCTCGATCGGTCCCGGTTCGTCGACGCCCAGAACGTCCGGGTCCAGGAGTCCCCCGAGGAGCTGCGGGGCGGCGAGCAGCCCCAGACCCTGGACGTCCAGCTCGAGGACGACCTGACGGGGATGATCTACCCCGGCGACCGGGTCGTCGTCAACGGGGCCCTCCGGTCCTACCAGAGGACGACCCAGACCGGCAAATCCACCTACTTCGACCTCTTCCTCGAAGGAAACTCCATCGAGATGATGGAGCAGGAGTTCGAAGAGATCGACATCAAGGCCGAGGACGAACGGCTGATAAGGGAACTATCGGCCGACCCCCAGATATATGAGAATATAAGAAAGTCCATCGCCCCCTCCATCTACGGCTACGAGGAGGTGAAGGAGGCCCTGGCTCTGCAGCTCTTCTCCGGGGTATCGAAGGGCCTCCCCGACGGGACGAGGATCAGGGGCGACATCCACATCCTCCTCGTCGGCGACCCGGGCATCGCCAAGAGCCAGCTCCTCCGGTACATATCGAAGCTCTCCCCCCGGGGGATATACACCTCCGGGAAGAGCTCCACCTCGGCGGGGCTGACGGCGACGGCCGTCAAGGATGAACTGGGCGACGGCCGCTGGTCGATCGAGGCCGGTGCCCTCGTCCTCGCCGACAAGGGGATCGCCTGCATCGACGAGATGGACAAGATGAGGTCCGAGGACAGGTCCGCCCTCCACGAGGCGATGGAGCAGCAGACGATCAGCGTAGCCAAGGCCGGGGTGATGGCGACGTTGAAGTCGAGGTGCGCGCTTCTGGCCGCCGCCAACCCCAAGTTCGGCCGCTTCGACAAGTACGAGGGGATAGCCCAGCAGATCAACCTCTCCCCCGCCCTCATGTCCCGGTTCGACCTGATCTTCGTCCTCACCGACGAGCCCTCCGACGCCCGGGACACCCAGATAGCCCGCCACATCGGCCAGACCACCTACGCCGGTGAGATATCGTCCCGGGGGGGGTACTCGAAGGAAGAGCTGGAGGCGGTGATGGACGTCATCCGCCCCGCCATCGAGCCTGACGTCCTGCGAAAGTACATCGCCTATGCCCGCAAGAACGTCTTCCCCGTCCTCTCCGATGGAGCGAGGGAGAGGCTGGAGAGCTACTATGTCAACCTGCGAAAGCAGGGGCAGGATACAAACAAGCCCGTCCCGGTGACGGCGAGGCAGCTGGAGGCGCTCTTCCGGCTCTCGGAGTCGAGCGCCCGGCTGCGGCTCAGCGACGATATCACCCTGGGGGACGCCGAGCGGGTGATCAGGATCGTCGAGGCCTGCCTCCGCCAGGTGGGGGTCGACCCCGAGACCGGCCTCCTCGACGCCGACGTCCTGGCGGTGGGGATGAGCAAGAGCACCAGGGACAAGACGAGGATGGTGATAGACCTCGTAAGAGATGTGGCCTCGCTACACCAGGGTCCTGCGCCCCTGGAAACGGTCCTTGAACGGGCCGAGGCAGAGCTGGGGATGGACAGGAATAAGGCAGAAGAGATCATAAAAAGGCTTAAAAGAGACGGGTCCATCTTCGAGCCGAGAAACGGCTTTCTTAATCTTACCTGATGTGATACCATGGAAGACGACGATAAGAGACCAGAGATCATGTGCCTCAAGGTCCACAGAGTCCGCGGAGAGGTGATGGTGGCGGTCTGCGACCGGGACCTGTTGGGAAAGACCTTCGAAGAGGGGAAGCTATGCTTGACGGTGGAGTCCGCCTTCTTCGGCGAGGAGGAGGCGACGGCCCGGGAGGTGGCGGAGGCCCTCGCCGGCGCCACCATAGCCAACCTGGTGGGGGAGAGGGCGGTCGCCTGCGCCATGGAGACGAGCTGCATCGACGACAAGAACGTCATCCGGATCGACGGAGTCCCCACCGCCCAAATGGTGCGGATGTGATCCACGAAAGCATCTGCCCTCGATGCGGCGAGCCCTCGCCCCTGGGGGTATGCGACCGCTGCCGTCGCGGGATGGCCGTCCTCCTCCAGACCCCCGAGGCCGTGGAGTTGACCGTCTGCCCCGTCTGCGGCTCCCACCCCGTCCGGGGACGGTGGCAGAAGGACGATGAGCCCATCGAGGATCTCATCTCCGATGCCGTCGCCGGGGAGGCGCGCATCCACCAGGATCTCCTCGACCCCGAGATCTCCATATCGGTCAAGAAGAAGAACGCCACCCAGTACCGGGCCACCGTCACCCTCTCCGGGAAGTTCGGCGAGATTCCTGCGGAGGAGGCGAAGACCGTCGAGGCCACCGTCCGGCAGGCGACCTGCGAGAGGTGCAGCAGGATGGCGGGAAATTACTACGAAGCGACGGTCCAGGTGAGGGGGTCGGCGGGGGCGCCAGCGCCAGAGGAGGTGGAGGAGTGCCGGAATATCGCCGAGCGGGCGACGGAGGCCGCCTTCGAAAGGGGGGACCGCCTCTCCTTCATCCAGGAGACGAAGGTCGTCAAAGGCGGCATCGATCTGGTGGTAGGATCGACCCAGCAGGGGAGATATATCGCCAGGGCGATCCACGATCGCTTTGGGGGGACCTCCGGTGAATCTTACAAGCTGGTGGGGGTGAAGGACGGAAAGAACGTCCACCGGACGAACATCCTGGTGAGGCTCCCGAGGCTCAAGGCCGGGGACCTGGTATGGGCGAGGGGGACCTTCCTGGAGGTGAGGAGGTTTGAGGGCAAGAGGACCGCTTGCAGATCCCTCCTCGACGGAAATAGGGTCTATCTCTCTATAGAAGAGTCTGAAGATGCCCCGGTGGTGGGGAACCGATCCTCCGCTGAGAGGTGCGTGGTGGTGGCGGCGGACCGGGACGTCCTGGAGGTTTTGGATCCGGTGAGCTATAGGACCGTCTCCGCATCCAGGCCCGGCCTTCTGACCGCCGGGGTTGGGGACGAGGTCGAGTTTTTGAGATTCAGGGGTGAGCTCGTCCTCCTACCCCCCCAGGAGAGGATCGGGGGGGTGGAGCCGCTTCAACCTCCACCACAAAGTTATTAAACTAGATTTGTTCTATTTCTAGGCAACGGCGGTCGCTCGCAAAGGCTAATTTTGCGGGCCGGAGGATCATCGGTGAGATCTTCATGCTCTGGATGATATATTAAAATACGAGAATAGATCCTGAAGAGATGACCTCTATGGCGGGATCTGGACTACCAACGATCCGACTTGAAGAAGGATGCGAACCCGATTGGAGAAGTCAGATCGCCGAGATGATGCTCAAAATCACGTAGTTGATGCCCATCAAGCAAGATAGCTAGATAGATACACATTCACCATCATCCTCTAAAAAAATGATGTGCTGGGGTTCTTCGGCTCCTGGCTGGATTCAGGGAAGGTGCAGCGTTAGCCGGAGGTTGGAGCTGTGCGTGTATTTATTTATCTATTTTAAAAATTGAGGTGTCTATGATGCAAAATGTTGATACCACTAAATACGTAATTCACGCTGAGATAGCCGCAGACGGGATCGTGGAGAGGCCCGATGTCGTCGGCGCCATATTCGGCCAGACCGAAGGTCTCCTGGGAAGCGACCTCGACCTGAGAGACCTCCAGAAGGCCGGCCGGATAGGCCGTATCGACGTCCAGATCACCTCCAGCAGCGGCAAATCCAGCGGGACGGTCTCCATACCCTCGTCCTTCGACAAGGTCGAGACGGCGATCCTCGCCTCCGCCCTCGAAACGATCGACCGGGTAGGACCCTGCATAGCCAGGATAAAGGTCTCCAACATCGAGGACGTCAGGGCATCCAAGAGGAGGTACGTCGTCGACCGGGCGAAACAGATCATCATGGAGATGTTCGACGAGAACATCCTGGACACCCAGGGTATCACCGAGCAGATCAAACAGTCCGTCCGGGTGGAGGAGATCACCCACATCGGTCCTGACCGGCTTCCTGCAGGCCCCAACGTCCTCGACTCCGACGCCATCCTGGTGGTGGAGGGGAGGGCCGACGTCCTCAACCTCCTCCGCTACGGCATCAAGAACGCCGTAGCCGTCGGCGGCACCAACGTACCCGCCACCATCGCTGAACTATGTAGCAAGAAGGTGGTGACGGCCTTCACCGATGGAGACCGGGGCGGAGAGCTGATAGTCAAGGAGCTCCTCCAGGTCGCCGACATCGACTACGTCGCCAGAGCCCCGGAGGGCAAGTGCGTCGAGGATATGTCCCAGAAGGAGATCGTCCGGGCCCTCCGCCAGAAGATCCCCGTAGAACAGGTCCTGGACTACTACAAGATCAAGCCCCTATCAAAGAAGCAGAAGCGCGAGTCCACCACCAGGAGGAAGAGCCTCATCAGGGAGAGACCGGTCCGGATCAGCCGGGGGACGGAGAGGTCTGCGGAAGTCCAGACCTCCATCCAGGTCCATGAGCCGGTCCCTGAGATGGATTTCGAGGCGGAGCCCGAGATCGTCGAAGAAGAAGAGATGACGGTGGAGGAGGCCGGCCTCTGGTTCCAGCCCCACCTGGAAGCCCTCAACGGGACCCTCTCCGCCCGCCTCTTCGACCGGAACCAGAACGTCGTCCGGGAGGTGGCGGTGAGGGACCTCGCAAAAGAGCTGAAGGATTCGAACGGGGACGTCGCCGGGGTTATCTTCGACGGTGTAGTCACCCAGAGGATCCTGGACATCGCCGCCGACAAGAACCTGGAGTACCTCATCGGGGCGAAGCTCGGAAACATCGTCAAAAGCCCCCTCTGTGTAAAGGTGATGACGGGAGAGGCCTGAAGGGGCGAAGATCCCCTCCATCCCCTTTTCCTCTACCTGGCCTCTCCTGAGAGCCGAAGCCGGGTGGCTCCTCCCCTTCTTGCCCCGTTCTGGGCTTGGGCGGATCCGAGGCCGATGGTCCGCCCTTTGGGAAAGGGGGGAGTCTATCCTTTTATCCTATGGGCCCTCTAACCCCCGCCATCATGGAGTTCAAGCAATGCATAGTGATCCGCGAAGATCTGAAGCTCTCTTCTGGGAAGATGGCGGTCCAGGTCGCCCACGCTGCGGTCCTGGCGATGGAGAGGGCGGAAAAAAGGGCTGTCAGAGACTGGAAGGAGGGGGGTCAGAGGAAGATCGTCCTCAAGGCCCCCACCCTCCAGGAGATCTTCAGGTTGAGGGACGAGGCGGAGAGGGCTGGGGTCGCCTCGGCTATAGTCATCGATGCCGGGCTCACCGAGATCCCCCCGGGGACGGTCACCGCTCTGGGCCTGGGCCCCGCCCCGGCCGCCCTCCTCGACAGGATCACCGGAAGCTTGAAGCTCGTCTGAGGGGCGGAGGCGATATGAGATGATGGAAGCTCTGCAGTCCGACCGGCTCCTGGGGATGGAGCTTTACGCCACCGACTCCCCCGGATGCGGAGGGCGGCTCCGGACCGAAAGCAGCGACTTCGTCGTCGAGGAGATCTATGAAGGTCAGAGCTACGAAGGAGGGCGCTACCTCGTCGTCGAGGTGGAGAAGGTCAACTGGGAGACCCACCACCTGGTCAGAGACCTATCCCGGCAGCTCCAGATAAGCCAGAAGAGGTTCGGCTGGGCCGGGACCAAGGACAAGAAAGCCGTCACCCGGCAGAGGATGAGCATCATGGCCCTCGAGGAGGAGGCGCTACGACGGGTCGCCCTCCCCGGCGTCAAGATAAGGGTCCTGGGAAGGTCCAACCGGGGGGTATCCCTGGGGGACCTTCGAGGAAACCGGTTCGCCGTTAGGATAAGGGAGGTCGACCTCGACGACAGAGAGGCGGCCCGTCGCGTCGCCACGGTGACCGAAGAGATCGAGGATCTAGGGGGCCTTCCCAACTACTTCGGGGTCCAGAGGTTCGGAGAGGTGAGGCCCGTCACCCACCTCGTCGGCGAGGCCCTGGTGAGGGGCGAGCCGGAGAGGGCGGCGATGACCTACCTCGCCCACCCCTTCCCCGGAGAGCCGCAGGATACGAGAGAGGCCCGAGGACGGCTCCTAGCCGACCGGGACTTCGCAGCCGCCCTGAAGGAGTACCCCCTCCGCCTAAGGTACGAAAGGGCGATGATGGCCCGCCTCCAGGAGGAGAGGGACTTCGCCCGCTCCTTCGACGTCCTGGCGACGAACCTCAAGAGGCTCTTCGTCCACGCCTACCAGTCCCTCCTCTTCAACAGGATCCTCTCCCGGAGGATGAGGTCCGGCCTGCCCCTCGACAGGGCGGTGGAGGGGGACGTCGTCTGCTTCTCGAAGGGAGGACTCCCCGACGTCGATAAGATCCAGGCCGTCGACAAATCGAACCTCGACGCCGTCAGCAGGCTCGCCGAGAGGGGAAGGGCCTTCGTCACCCTCCCCCTCTTGGGCCACAGCTCTGCCCTGGCCGATGGCCTCCCGGGGGAGATCGAGAGGTCGGTCCTGGAGGAGGAAGGGGTGGACCTCTCAGACTTCCGGGTCGAGGCGAACCCCGACCTCGGTTCCCCCGGTAGCCGCAGGCCCGCCCTCCTCCGGGTCGAGCCGATTGCGCAGATCGAGGGTGGGGCTTGTGTCCTCCTCAACTTCGACCTTCCTGCGGGCTCTTACGCCACCGTCGTCCTGCGGGAGTACATGAAGCCTGCGGAGGGAGGAGGCCTGGGGTAAGGCGGCCTCTCCTCGATCCCATCATCCGATATCTTATAGGATATAGGCCATAACCAGAGGAGCGATGAGCAAGATCCATAATCTCGAGGTGCTGACCCTTGCTGACCCTTGAAGATCCCTATGCAGTAGTCTACAGGCAGATCCACGCCGTGGCGTCCCCCGAAGGGGACATGGCGGATCTCCTGGAACGATCCTCCTGCTACGGCGGCGGGGCCTGGTCCCTCCACCACTACTCCAAAGGACCCCTGGTGGTGGAGGCGAGGTCTGCTGGGGAGTGGTTCCGATATCGGGTTCGGGCGGGGAAGGCCGACCTGGGCCTCGCCTCCTCCAAAAGGTCGGCGGGGATCGAGTCCGTCCTGGTAGGAGACGACGAGGTGGAGATAACCTACGCCGGCCTCGGGGGCGGCGGCGTCGGCGCGACGGTCTCCAGATCGAGGGCAGGGGACGTCCTGCGAAGCTGGGTATCTGAGTCAGGGGGCGGGAAGGTGGGGAGGGGGACGATCGTCCTTCCCCGGAGGGAGAGGATCGTCGTCGGGGTCGACGACACCGACTCCAAGACCGAGGGGGCGACCTGGTCCCTCGTCCACAACATCGCCGCGAAGGTCGACAGGCCCGAGGCTAGGTACGTCTCCCACGCCCTCGTCCAGCTCTTCCCCGTCCCCACCAAGACCCAGAACTGCGTCTCGACGGCGGTGGAGTTCGCCGCCCTCCCCGGGAAGGCAGATCCGATGCTCTCGGACTTCCGCGACCTCCTGGAGCGGTACACCGTCTCCGACGAGACGGGGATGGCGGTCTACCGGGGTTTCGATCCCTCGCCCCTAAAGAGGTATTCCCAACTCTGCAGGACCGAGCGGATACCCTACGAGCTGGCGGTCGAGACGGCGAAAGAGACGAGGGTGGAGGCGGTCCTCGCCGGTCGGGGGCTGATCGGGGCTCTGGCCGCCATCCCCTTCTTCGGAAGGTCCTCCGAGTCGGTGATCCCCGGGATCTGACCCTGGGGCGGGATCGCCCCAAAGGCAGGAGGCGATGAGGGATATATGCTGAGGCGATTTGGATGGTCGATATGACGGGATATGAGAGGAGAGCCCCCACCGGAGGCGTCGCCGCCCTGAGAGAGGCGCTCTTGGACCTGGAGGTCGCCCTCCGGTTATACGTCCCCGGCTACCCCGTCACCGACGCCGTCCCGGCCCTGGGGGAAGGTGCCCAGATGGCGATGAACGAGAAGGTGGCGATGGAGGTGGCCCTGGGCGCCTCCGCCGCTGGGAGGAGGTCGATCGTCCTGGTGAAGCACCTAGGCGTAAACCTCCTATCCGACCCGCTATCCATAGCCCCCTCCCATTCCATAGGGGCGGGGCTCGTCGTCCTGGCGGGAGAGGACGTGGGGCCCAAAGGGTCTCAGGCGGAGATGGATATCAGAAACTACGGCCCCCTCTGCGAGATCCCGGTCCTGGAACCCTCCGGCCCCGGCCTTCTTTTCCCCGCCCTCCAGGAGGCCTACGCCCTATCCGAAGAGATCAGGGCGCCGGCGATGGTGAGGACCACCTTCGAGTTCGCGGGAAAGGATGCGGGATCGGAGATCATCTCAACTTATAATTCGGTCAATCCTGATAAGAGAGAGGCGGGGAGGTTCGGGAGCTTCGACCGGTCGGTCTGGGATCTGACGGCGAAGGGTCGCCATCAGAGGTACAGGGGGGCGGCCATCCCCAGGATGAGGTCCGCCTCGGAGAGGTCCTTCCTCAACCTCCTGAAAGAAGGCGGAGGGGACCTGGGGATCATAGCCTCAGGGAGGCCCGCCTCCTTTGCATCGAAGACCGACCACCCCCTCCTGGTCGTCGGCTTCTCCCACCCCCTCCCCGCAGAGGCGATCCGGGAGTTCGTATCTGAGCACGATAAGATCCTGGTGGCGGAGGAGCCGACCCCCTTCATCGAGGCGAGGCTCATGCTCTGCGCCGATATATTCGGGAAGCTGACAGGCCACCTCCCCTGGGGGAGGATGGAGGAAGGGGATATGGAGAGGGCTGCAGATCTGATCATCTCGGGGGAGGAGCCCGGCCCCGCCGCCCCTCCCCAGAGGTTCGATGAGAGGCTCGCCTCGAAGACCGTCTGCGACGACTGCCCCTACCTGCCCCTCTACGAGGCGGTCGCTGACCTCCCGGTACCGGTGGCGGGAGACGCCGGGTGCAGCATCCGGGCGGTCCGGGACCCCCCGGGGGCGGTGGACGTCGTCTACGGCCTCGGATCCTCCGTGGCCGTAGCCTGCGGCTTCGGGAAGAAAGGGGTCGCCATCATCGGCGACTATGCCATCGCCCACTCCGGCCTTTTGGGGCTGATAGACGCCGTCAATAACGAGAGGGAGGTTCTGGTCGTCCTCCTCAACAACGGCGTCGCGGCGATGACGGGGGGTCAGAGGGTCCCCGACCTCTCGCCGGTGCTGAGGGCGATCGTCCCCGACCTGCAGACCGTGGACCTTCCCTCAGGCCGGGAAGAGATCATTGAGCTCCTATCTCTGGAGATGGCCAGGCCCGGCGTCTCCCTGGTGGTGGCGAGGGGGGTCTGCCCGCGGTTCGGACCTCCCCCATGAGATCGATCTCTCGTCGGCCCCCGGCTATCCCCGAATTGAATTCATCTCGATCTTGGTTGCAGACCCTCCCGGCCTTTTCCGGGAGCGGACCGTCCCCGATAGACCGCCGACCCCGTTCTATCATCCGGCTTTATAGGACGATCTGCGTCCCCACGCGGTTTTCGACGAACAGGTCCGCAAACTCCGCGGCCAAGGCCGATGCGGCGGCAAAGCCGGTGCAGTGGGAGGGGGCGAGGATCTCTATCTCGAAGGACCTGAGGGCCGCGATCGTCTCTTTAACTTGTAGGATCGGAAAGGACGAAGCGGGAAGTCCCCATCCTTCAGGGTGGGGATGAAAGCGGAGTCCTTCCCTTTGTTTCTGCTAACCGATAACTATTTAATGGAATGATGGGATGTACACA
>JARFPK010000061.1 GCA_029167045.1 Candidatus Methanocrinis natronophilus | reverse complement strand
GTCAGCTATGTTCCAGGTGCGGTCTTAAAGTGCCGAAGTCGCTATCGGATCGGGTCCATGAATGTCCTCAATGCGGGCTGGTCATGGACCGTGACGAGAATGCGGCGATAAACATTTTGAGACTGGGACTACAGTCTCTGCCAAAAGCTAGAAGCTCCGCCCTTCAGGGCGGGGAGTAGTCACGCACTTCCACCAAAGAAGTCACCCCATAAGATGAATGCTGTCCCTTAAATATATCGGCCGGTTGGTATCATGACTCTGATCGAAGACGCAAAAAAGGGGAAGAAACCCCCCGAGGTGGAGACCGTCGCCCGGAGGGAGGGGGTCGACCCCGATAAGCTCGCCCGCCTCGTAGCCCGGGGCAGGGCGGTCATACCGAGGAACCTCCGCCGGGAGATCGACCCCATCGGGATCGGCGAGACCCTCACCACCAAGGTCAACCTGAACCTGGGGTCGTCCCGGGGGCTCGCCGACCCCGGTGCAGAGGTGGAGAAGGCTGTAGTGGCGATGGAGGCGGGAGCCGACACCGTCATGGATCTATCGACCGGCGGCGACATCGACGAGATAAGGCGTCGGGTTCTCGACGCCGTAGCTATACCCGTCGGTACCGTCCCCATATACCAGGCGGAGGTGGCGGGAGATCTCACAAGCCAGGGGCTCTTCGACGCCCTGGTCCAGCAGGCTAAAGACGGCGTCGACTTCGTCACCGTCCACGTCGGGGTCAATTTGAACTCCTTGGAGAGGCTGAAGGCGAGCCATAGGATCATGGGGGTCGTCAGCCGGGGCGGATCCCTCACCCTCAAGTACATGAGCGAGACCGGGGAGGATAACCCCTACTACGCCGAGTTCGACCACCTCCTGGACATAGCAAGAGAGCACGAGCTGACTTTGTCCCTGGGGGACGGCCTGCGCCCCGGTTGCATCGAGGACGCCAGTGACAGGGCGAAGTACATGGAGTTCATCATGCTTGGCGAGCTCGTGGATAGGGCGAGAAGGGCCGGGGTTCAGGCGATGGTGGAGGGGCCAGGGCACGTCCCCGCCGACGAGATAGAGACGAGCGTAAAGGCGATGAAATACGTCACAGACGGCGCTCCCGTCTACCTCCTCGGGCCGATAGTCACCGACGTCGCCCCAGGCTACGACCACATCACCGCTGCCATAGGCGGGGTCATCGCCGGGATGAGCGGCGCCGACTTCCTCTGCGCGACGACGCCTAGCGAGCACCTGGACCTACCGACGAAAGAGGACATCTTCGAGGGGACGGTCGTCACCAGGATCGCCGCCCACGCCTGCGACCTCACCAAACCCGGGGTGAGAGAACGGGCCCGCCACTGGGACCGGAAGATGGCCGTCGCCCGCAGGGACCTCGACTGGCCCGCCCAGTTCGACCTCGCCATAAACCCCGCCATCGCCAGGAAGATCCGCCACCGGAGGGGGGTCGACGTCGAGACCTGCACCATGTGCGACGAGCTATGCGCCATCAGGCTCGCAAAGGAGGCGATGGACCGGGAAGAGATGAAAGAGGAAGAGAAGAAGAGGAAGAAGATTGAGACTAACAAGAGAACCAAAGAGATAGAGGGCTAGATAGCCCCCCTGAGAGCCGGTTACCTCAGGAGGAGCTCTCGGGATCCTTCTCCACCACCTCGCCGCCGGGTGCCACCTCGGCGAAGACCTGACCCTCGAAGAAGAGGACCTCCGTCTCGTCATCGATCCAGGAGTCGGGAGGAAGACCCGCTTTCAGGCAGGTCTGGCATAGAAAGTCCGTCGCGTCGAACTCCCACTCCGTCGCCACCTGGGGCAGAAGGAGCCCCGACCACATACCCCGGCGGACGATGAGGCCGTGCTCCCCAACCCTGACCGCCTCCGGAAGTTCCCGGTTTCTGACGGGGTAGCGCCTCGGCGGGGTGAGGACCGAAACCTCGATCACGATCCGGGATAGCTCCTCGGGCCTGACCCGGGGAAACCGGGGGTCGCGGGCGCCGGCATTTATCGCCGAGTCGACTATCGCCTGGCCGAGGGCCATCACCGGCTCGGGGTAGCCTATGCAGCCCCGCAGCTCGCCGTCCTCGCGGAGGGTGACGAAGACCCCGGCCTTCTCCTGGAAGGGCGGCGGTAGATCACCGGCCTCGATCCGCTCTCTATTCTCGATGTAAGCCGTCAGGGCGGCCCTCGCCAGGCCGACGGCCCGCCTCCCCTCTTCGATGGTGAGCATAGGAGCGATTACGCCTGCCATATATTAAATAGTTTTTAGATGGTCGCCTTGAATTATCGAAGGTTCTAGATTAGGCGTCATTCAGATGATCTCTTATCTCAATTCCAGGAATTGATTAATTTTATGGCTTACGCAGTTGGATCGGCAGGCAACGAATAACTTATATGATCGGCCTCTTGCTTTCGAACCAGCTCGTTTCCGCTTTCAGTCTCTGTAACTCTAACCTCATAAATGCTCTCAGTGAGAACGTTATATGAGCCCTCTGGAATTGAGCCTTTCGCGCATGACAGCGTTCTACGCCACAGGACTGCTTTATCCCTCTGTGATACTCCTCTATTTTCCAGGAAGTTTTGGCTAGGTCTTTTCGTTCTGCTTCTTCCATATCCAATGCATCAGTTGCCCAGTGTTCTGTGTCACCTTTTTTGGAGACTATCCGGAAAACCTTAACTAATTCATAAGCTTTCAGATGCACCGTCCTTCCTTTAAGAGGAATTTTTCACAGTATTGATCTGAAGTTATTTGTATTGCCCAGATTCACTAGACTGTTGCTCTTCAACCTCGTCAACCTCATTCATCCAAATATTATAATAGTTTTGAAGTTATCTGGGCTCGTATACCAACTGTCGAAGATAGCAAACTTCGGATGGAAACCACGCTCTTTTCTACGGTGCAGCATATCCCGGAGATGATCGTTCTTGGTCTTACCATCATTATTTATGTCGTACATTTAATAATGTTGATACCATTCGCCAGACGATGGTGCTTTCTGCTCCAATGGCGATATACAAGTTCCATCTTCGTTGCCAAGGCTTGTCCAAGATTGTATCGTCTAAGACCAAGAAGCCTTCTTGAGGATTTACCATGCCATTCACCTCCTCCCACAGCGCCTCTGTATCCGGAGGCTGTCTCTGTAGAAGACGCGTGGAGGCATCATGCGATGAGGGCTCCCCATCACACGGATAACATCTAGCAGCTTCTGTACAGGTGAAAATTTCCGTAGAATCGGCGAGGAAGGAGACGTAACCCATTTCATCACATTTTCTTCTAAGATACCGCCCTCAAGGATTATTAATTAAGTAATATATAATATAATTAATATATCTGTATGTCGGCCATAGTGCGTAAGTCCTATATAAAAAGTTATCGGTATTTCATGACTCCTGTTGCGGCAATATCAGAGAAAGTTCGGAAAAGCCATCCAAGATCACCTCGCAACCGTCAAGAAAGACGGCGCAGTTATTCAGACCGATCTCGCTACTGCCCCAGATGCGAAGCAGTCGGCTACACCGCCTCCCATCCCCAAAGCAGCGCCGGTTGTGCGCATCATACCCACCTTTCCCGTAACCCACATGGCGCCCCTCTCTGCCGATCGACCCCAGGGCGCCCTCGATCCGCAGGCGGCGGGGTGGAGACCGAAAGGCCCGCGACGGCGTAATCCGACGACTTGGGCGCTAGATCTTCAGTTTTCAGAGGGATTTAATTAGGTTCAGGCCCATAAAGCCCTCCGGTGATCCTCAGATGATGAGAGCCAAGCTTGAAGTCGATAAGCTTTCGATCCCCGAAGCGATAATACAACAAGCGGGCATCAGGGACGGCGATGAGGTGGAGGTCGGGCTGGAAGACGGAACGGTTGTGATCAAGCCTCTGAAGCCTTTAGTCAGCTTAGCCAAATTCAAGGGGGAGCTGAGAAGCTGCGTCGAGAGCTCAAAGGTCGATCCCCTCGAGGCGAAGAGGATATGGAAAGCATGATCGAGGTTTACACATACGCCCTGAAGGCGGACGGCCTTCCAGTCCCTGAGGATCGGCTAGGTGCGATCTTGAAAGTATGTTCCATGTGAAGTGATAGATCTGAAATCTATTAATTTATATAGAAGGATCATTGATCAAAATAAGTTCCCTTTAGATTCGTCCAGGTCTATTCCAGGGTTATATTATCATGGCGTGATCTTAAGTGGAGAATACGGTTGGTATGCCGTGCTTAACATTTCAGAATCGGGAATGCTACAGTCTCCTAATTACATTGCTTATTGGGACTCAGACTTCGCATCGGATTATAAGAGTATTCGTGATGCTAAAATTAGCGAGCTTAAATACAACGGGGGCGGAAGTGGAGGATTAACGCCAACAGCTCTACACTATATTTATGCTGCTAGCTGCATAAGATTGGGATTTCATCCCGAGAAGGGATCTAATAAGTTAACTAAACGACAGGAAGAACATATTGTCAAAAGGAGTAATATAGAAATAAAATTTGAGATAGAAAGAAGGAGAATAGCATCAAATGCTCCGAGTAGGTTAGATTCCCTTTTCATCGCAGACAATAAAGATATTATTTGCAAAATGTTTGATAATCATCCAGATCTCCTTATATTAAAGGTTAAGATAGCCGAAGCGTTACGATTTATAAAAGTGGATTCTGCATGGTATAGCGAATATTGGAAGAACAGAAGTAAGAAATATATCAAAAGGTATTGGATGTCTAAGCCTTACAAAGAAAATACTGACAGTTGGGAGTACTTGGTAGATGGTCTGCTTGTGGTGGACGATCCGGAAGGTCTAGAATGGATTCGATCAAGAAGGGAAGAGTTGGATCAGGAAAATGTTAACTTGGAACCATCAATTTAATTAGAGTCATTATGATTAAATTATAACTATAAAAGATTAAAATTTCGTTAATACTGTTGGTAAGTCATGATCGACCCCGACCCCCTCCCCCACCTCCCCGGATGCTACCTCTTCCTAGACGCCTCTGGCGAGGTGATCTACGTAGGAAAGGCGCTGGACCTGAAGAAGAGGGTGGCGAGCTACTTCCAGAAGAGGGAGACCGACCCCAAGACAGCGGCCCTCGTCTGCGCCGCCCGGGGCCTCGACTTCATAGTCACCGGAACTGAGGTGGAGGCGCTCCTCCTCGAAAACTCCCTCATCAAGAAGCACTGGCCCAAGTACAACGTCCGGCTGAAGGACTCCTCCCGGTACGCCTCGATCCACATAACCGACGAGGAGTTTCCCAGGATCCACCTCTCCCGGAGGCGGACCGCTCCAGGCAGCTACTTCGGCCCCTTCGTCTCCGCCCGGGAGAGGGACCTCGTCTTCTCCGTCGTCCGGAAGACCTTCGGCCTGCGGACCTGCAGGAGGCTTGCGAAGCGGGAGTGCCTCCGCCACGCCATGGGGGCCTGCTCCGCCCCCTGCATCGGTGGGATCTCGGCCGCGGAATACGGGCGGCGGGTCGGACGGGCCGAGGCGGTCCTGAAGGGGAGGACGAATGAATTGATCTCTTCGCTTAAGGAAGAGATGGCCCACCTCGCAGAGAGGCGGGAGTTTGAACAGGCGATGGAGCTCCGGGATGAGATCCGGGCCCTGGTGAGCCTCCAGGAACGGCAGAACGTCGAGCGGAATAAGAGGTTCGATGAGGACGTCCTCGCCTACGCCGTCGATGGGGAGGAGGTCTACCTGATGCTCTTCAAGGTCTACAAGGGGACCCTGGAGGGGAAAGAGGAGTTCGTCTTCCCCCGGACCGAGAGCTTCCTCGAGGAGTTCATCGTCCAGCACTACTCCGAGAACGAACCCCCCGAGGAGCTGATCGTCGGCGAAGCCCTGGACGGCCCCCTCGTCGACTTCCTCTCCCACGTCAAGGGGAGACGGGTGAGGGTGACGGTCCCAAAGCAGGGGGAGAAGAGGAAGCTTCTCGACCTCGCCGACAAGAACCTCTTGATCAGGTTCTTCGGGGGCGAGAGGAAGCTCGCCGCCCTCGCCGAGGCGCTCTCTCTTCCCGAGCCGCCGAAGGTTATCGAGGTCTTCGACGTCTCGACCCTCGCCGGGTCTTTCACCGTCGGGTCGATGGTAACGTTCCGGGACGGCAGGCCCGATAAGAAGAGGTACCGCCGCTTCAAGATCAGGACCGTCGAGGGGGTCGACGACTTCGCCTCCATGGGCGAGATCGTCCGGAGGCGGTACGCCCGGCTGAAGGAGGAGGGGGAGGAGATGCCGGACCTGATCGTCATCGACGGGGGGAAGGGGCAGCTCTTCGCCGCCACCAGGGAGATCCGAAACCTCGGCCTCTCCATTCCCGCCATCTCCATCGCCAAGAGGGAGGAGGAGATCTATGTCCCAGGCCGGATCCGGCCCCTCCCCCTAAGAAAGGACGACGAGGCCACCCTCTTCGTCCGGGAGATGAGGGACGAGGCCCACCGGTTTGCCGTCAAGTACAACCGGCTCCTCCAGAAGAAGGCGATACCGTCGTGAAACCTCCTCGCCTGATCCGCCATCCCAACTCTTTTGAGCCTGCAGGAGAAAGCCGGTCATGAGGCGGTGGAGTTGTTCAGGTTCGCGCGAGATCAGGAGGTTGTGAACGTCGGCGGGGTGAAGATCGGAGGCCAGCCGGGAGAGAATCCGACGGCCCTCTGCGGCACCATATTCTATCAGGGCCAAGGGATCGTGGAGGACGATAAGAAAGGGACCTTCGACGAGGAGGCGGCCGCCGGCCTGATCGAGCGGCAGATGGCCCTCTCGGAGGAGACGGGAAACCCCGCCGTCTTACATATATACTCCAGGACTCCGGAGGCCTTCGGCCGCTACCTCGACTTCATTGAAGGCCTCTGGTCCGGCCCCCTCATCCTCGACTCCGCCGAGGCTGGGACGAGGATCGCCATGGCGGAGATCGTCTCAGAGATAGGCCTCGCCGACCGGTCCATCTACAACAGCATCGGCCTCGCCACGACGGACCGCGAAGAGGAGGCCCTCGACCACTGCGAAGTCGACTCCGCCATCCTTCTCGCCTACAACCCCGCCGACTCCACCGTTGAGGGGACGATAAAGGCCCTGGAGGAGGGGGGTGCTGGGAGGTCTGGAGGATTGATCGACCTCGCAGGCCGCCTCGGGATGAACAACCTCCTCATCGATCCAGGCGTCGTCCCCCTGGGGGACGGGGCGGGCAGGTCCCTTCGGGCCACCGTACTTGCAAAGGCGAGGTTCGGCCTTCCGACGGGCTCGGGGATCCACAACGCCGTCTCCTCATGGCGGTGGCTCCGGTCGAAGGAGGGGGGAACGAGGCTCGCCTGCGATTCCGCCTCCGCGGGCCTGGAGATCCTGGCGGGGGGGGACTTCGTCCTCTACGGCCCCATCGAAAGGTCCGGGGAGGTCTTCCCGGTGGCGGCGATGGCCGACATCCTGGTCTGCGAGGCGGTGATGGATCTGGAGATCAGGCCCGCCGCCGGCCATCCCATCGGGAGGCTGATCTGACCGCCTGATCCGATCGGACCGCCCGCCTCGATCTCAGCCTTTTTATATCCCCGGCCCCAGGGGAGGGGTATGCATCTATCTCGGGAGGAGGAGCGGGCGTACCAGGGGGAGCTCGGTGACGGTCTGCGGAGGGCGATGGAGATCCTTGTCGCCCTAGGCGACATCTACGGCGCCGACCGGCTGATCCCCGTCAGGTCCGTCCAGGTGGCGGGGGTCTCCTTCAAGACGATCGGGGAGGCGGGGCTGGAGTGGATCTCAGACCTCCGGGGGAGCGTCGTCGTCCCCACCGTCCTCAACCCGGCAGGGATGGACCTCACCAGGTGGCGGGAGATGGGGATCGATGAGAGGTTCGCCGAAAAGCAGCTGGAGATCGTCGAGGCCTACCGCCGCCTCGGAGTATCTCTGGACTGCACCTGCACCCCCTACCAGATCAGGCCCGACCTCGCCCGGAGGGGGGACCACCTCGCCTGGAGCGAGTCCTCTGCAGTCTCCTTCGCCAACTCCGTCATCGGGGCGAAGACGAACCGGGAGGGGGGGCCATCTGCCCTGGCGGCGGCCCTGGTGGGGAAGACCCCCCGGTACGGCTACCACCTCGAGGAGAAGAGGATCCCGACCCACAGAATAACCGTCGATTCCGACCTGGAAGCCTCCGACTACGGTATTCTGGGCTACATCGTCGGGAGGGAGGTGGGGGACGGGGTTCCCTGGTTCATATTCCGGAAAAGGCCCGATATCGACGAACTGAAGACCCTGGGGGCGGCGATGGCCGCCAGCGGCTCCGTCGCCCTCTATTACTTCGATGAGGACGCGCCCTCAGCTCCAAAGGGTTCTGACGAGATCCTGGTTAGCGATAAAGACCTCCAGGAGGTCCGGGAAGGGTTCGCCCCCGACGACGAGGTGGAGGTCATAGCCATCGGTTGCCCCCACTCCTCGGAGAGGGAGCTCGCTGAGGTCGCCCGCCTCCTGGAGGGGAAAAAGGTCGAGAGGGAGCTATGGATCTGCACCGCCCGGGCCATAGCTGAGAGGCGTGCGGACCTGGTGGCGAAGATCGAGAGGTCGGGGGCGCGGGTCTTCTGCGACACATGCATGGTGGTATCCCCGGCGGGCGATAGGTACAGAAAGATGATGGTCAACTCCGGGAAGGCTCTGGCGTACGTCCCCACCCTCTGCAAGATGAAGGCGGCTTACGGAAGCGTCGAGGAGTGTGTCGGGAGAGCGACGGGGGGGGTCTGACCTTGGAGATTCGATGCCACCGGATATCGGGGGGGAGGGCCAGAGGCCCTGCCCTTGTCACGAAGGAGCCGATATCCTTCCTCGGGACCGTCGACCCGGAGACGGGAGAGGTCGTCGATCCCAGACACCAACTCTTTGGGAGGAGCCTCCGGGGGAAGGTCCTGATATTTCCCGGTGGGAAGGGGTCTACCGTCGGCTCCTACGTCATCTACCAGCTGAAGAAGAGGGGGGCGGCGCCTCTGGCGATGAT
This sequence comes from Candidatus Methanocrinis natronophilus, assembly GCA_029167045.1. Classification (GTDB taxonomy): domain Archaea; phylum Halobacteriota; class Methanosarcinia; order Methanotrichales; family Methanotrichaceae; genus Methanocrinis; species Methanocrinis natronophilus. The sequence continues at coordinate 3,225 of JARFPK010000061.1, read as the reverse complement.
CAACATCAAATCTGAGCCGATAGTCGCCGTCGGCGCCATCATCAGCGCCATCCCCCTGGTGGACGGGGTCCCCGCCAGCCTCCTCGACCTGAAAGATGGGGCCGTTGTGACCGTCGACGCCGATGGGGAGATGGTGAGGGTGGAAGGGGCGGATTGAGGATCGGAACTCTTTTATGATCGGCCCTCCTCTCAGAGGCGGGTTATTGCCATGTTCAAGATCGGTTTTATCAAGCTCGGCAACGTCGCTTCCTCCCTGGTCGCAGACCTGGCCCTGGACGAGATCGCCGAGAGGACCGACATCGAGGTCCGATCCCTCTCCTTCGGAGCCAAGATGACGGAGAGGGAGGCGGAGATGTCGGCGGAGCTGAAGGGCTGGGGGCCCCAGCTTGTGGTGATGATAGGCCCCAATGCCGCCACCCCGGGGCCGACGGCGGCCCGGGCTTTATACAGAGACCTGCCGACGATCGTCATCTCCGACGGTCCCTCCAAGAAGGAGGCCAGGGAGGCGCTCCAGGCCGAAGGGTTCGGGTACATCATCCTCCCCTTCGACCCCCTCATCGGAGCGAAGCGGGAGTTCCTCGACCCGGCGGAGATGGCCCTCTTCAACGCCGACGCCATCAAGGTCCTCAGCATCTGCGGATCCGTCAGGCTCGTCCAGGAGGAGCTGGACGGGGCGATGGCCAGCATCATCGCCGGATCTGCGAAGCTGCCTGCCATCCTCTCAAACCCCGAGAAGTGCACCGAGAGGATGGACTTTAAAAACCCCTACGCCCGGGCGAAGGCGATAGGAGCCCTCCACATGGCCCAGACGGTGGCGGGGATCGACGCCGCTGCCTGCTTCAGGCTGAAAGAGCTGGATCGGATCGCCCTCACCGCCGCCGCCGGCCACGAGGTGATGCGGGCTGCGGCGATCCTAGCCGACGAGGCGAGGGAGATGGAGAAGTCGATGGACTCGGTCTCCAGAAAGCCCCACGCCCGATCCGGGGCGATCCTCGCGAAGACGGGGCTCCTCGATAAACCCGAGCCGCTCTGAAGCTAAGAGCAGCATGACAGAGACCCTGGCGCCCCGTCCGAGCGCCAGTCGTCCCCTTTTCTTCGAGGGTCGCCTCTTTGCCAAACCGATTCTCATAATTGGGAATTATTGAGGGGATGCCCCCGCGCCCCTCAGGGCGCGAGGCAGCTCTCGGTCCCTTCACATCCGGTGCAGGTGAGCAGCTCACAGTTCATGACGTCCGGCTGATAGCCGGCGTGCTGGAACTGCCAGTTCGGCGGCTGCCATATCCCGCAACCGATGGGTGCGCATTCACCTTCGACGATGCCGACATCGATGACGCACGTCGCCCAGACCGGCTGAACGACGGTCCCGTCGACGGACCTGGCGTCCACCTCGACGGTGTTGGTGAACCTGCCGTCGGCGGGTGCCAGGGCGGCAAACTCGATCGTCTTCGTCTCAAAGGGCCCTATATCCAGAATCTGCCAGACGACGACCCCGTTCTCATAAGAGGCGAAGGGTATGGACGCTTCGAGGAGGTCCATGCCCGCCGGGAGCCGGTCGGTCACCGTCGCCACCCTGGTGGCGTCGTCGTGGTTGGATACATCTATCCTGTAATGGACAACCCTGGGGTCAGCAGGGTCGATCTCGGCGGCCTTCGCCACCGAGATGGGCTCGTCGAGGCAGCAGGTGAGCCACTTGATCTCGAGGGCCGAGAAGTTGGATGCGCAGACCTGCTCATCGTCGTAGACGCCGCAGACCTCGACCCTGTTCACAAGCTCAGCTGGATAGCCGGCTGAATAATAGTGGTTGCTGACATCCAGCGATAGGCTGATCTCGACCGCTCCGCCGATGGATAGGTGGGTCAGGGTCCAGTTGGCGTAAGAGTCGGTGAGTTCAGAGGGCCTGATCGACGAGGGCTCTATGAAGGTCGCCCCCGGTGGGAACCGATCCTGGACGTATACCGGATGGAGGATCCGGTTGCCATCGTTCTCGATCCTGATGGTGTAGTCTGCAACCCTCCTCGTCTTAATAGCGCCTTCGAGATGGGGCTCGCCATAATCCCATGGGAGCGTCTCTACATAGACCCTGTTGAGGGTCTTGGTGACGTTCAGGTGGGGCCGGTCATACTTGGCGACCCCGGTAAGGTGGACCCTCCTCTGGATTGAATAGTCGCCGATGTACTGCTCGTCGAAGTCCACCTCGGGATCGCGCCCACCCTGGCTCTTATCGAGGATCGCCCTGAACCTGGCCTGGCCGGAGAACTCCGCCTCCGTCTCCATCTCGTTCAATCCCCGGGCCACCGTCTCTTTGTCGAGCCTGGTGATGGATGTGTACTCTTCGCCGATGAAGCTCGTCCCCGGATTCCTGGAGTAGATACCTTCCTTCCACTTCATCGAGGCGTCGATGGATGTGGAGTCGGTCAGCCTCTGGCTGATGGGGCTGTGGACGAGGGAGATGTCTTTGGCGATGTAGTTGGTCGAGGTTCTGATCAGCTCCTCGGAGTCGTAGGTCCCTGTACCCGACTCGTAGGTCCTCTGGACCGATCCTATCCTCTTATCGACGATGACTAGACCTCTTCCGGAAGCCGCCTTGTCCGAGGAGACGGACGAACCGTACTCGTCGATCCGCTCGAGAACTTTGAAGCTTCCGACGTAGTCTTCCCTCGCCTCGAAGATCGGCGTTGCCCGGGGCGACGAGGCCCCCGACGGCATCTTGAGGAACCCTATGTGGCCCCGGCCGTCGAAGTCGCTATCGACCTGCATAACTGACTGGTTCTCGTCGAGGAACATCCGCGACTCCCGGTCGAGCCTCACGGCGTCGTGATACGTCTCCGTCATAGTGGCTCCGGTGATCAGGTTTCTCGCCCGGGACTTCTTCACCCAGGCCGAGTCATAAGTCACCGTCCTGTTGTTGTAGAGGGTCAGGGTCGTGGGCTTGTAGGCTGCCGAGAGGTCCTCCTCCCATTCGATCGACTTGTTCTTGGTGTAGATCGTCACCCGCTCTTCCATGTCGAATAGGCCGCTGCCGTACTGTCTCGTCGAGAGCTCCGTTCCGAGCTCTTTGCCGACGGTGACGGTGAAGCAGGCCGATATCGGCGTCTTGTAATTGTCTGAGGTGGCGTAGGCGCAGTTCTTCAGGAGGTAAGCCTGGAAGGTGGTGCTGAAGTCGTTTGCCACGTTGACGAAACCTTCGCCGCTGACGCCCTGCTCCATCCCGAACTCGAAGTCCTG
>JARFPK010000060.1 GCA_029167045.1 Candidatus Methanocrinis natronophilus | reverse complement strand
CCAATTCTTCCCCCATTTTCTCTTTCCCCTCTTTTCCTTTCGCCCACCTTACCTTCGGAGACGTCCCCACCATCTACACGACCATCGACCCCCCGACCCCCCTCCATCCTCCGATGAGCCTCGGAGATTCCCCGGAATGAGGGTTCCGGGTTGATTTTTCCACCTTATGAAAAGAAATTCGGGCCTAATTTTCAACATAAACCGTCATCTACATATCATCTCGACGACAAAAGCCCAAATAGAAGGAGATTTCGAAATGGAAGTTGCAAAAGCCGACGACGTTGTAAAAGTCCATTATACCGGGATGCTCGAAGACGGGACGGTCTTCGACAGCTCCATGGAGAGGGAGCCGCTCCAGTTCACCCTGGGAAAGAGTATGGTGATACCGGGGTTTGAGGCTGCGGCCTTCGGGATGGCTGCCGGAGAGAAGAAGACCGTCACCGTCCCCGCCGAGGAGGCGTACGGACCCCGCCACGAGGAGATGGTGATGGAGGTCTCCCGCTCGAACATGCCCCCGGAGATCGAGCCGGAGGTCGGCCAGATCCTCCAGATAGGCCAGTCCCAGGATCAGATGCTCCAGGTGGTGGTGGCCGAGGTGACGGAGGAGTCGGTCGTCCTCGACGCCAACCACCCCCTGGCGGGCATGACCCTCGTCTTCAAGATCGAGATGGTGGAGGTCGTCGGGGCCGAGTCGGCCTGATCCGCGCCGGAGGATCAGCGCGCCTCCCCCGGTCCGTTCCGCCATCGCCCTGGGATCGCTCTATTAGCGCTCTGCAATAGTTCCGCGATAGTTCCGCGATCAACTTCTTTAAATCTGATGGTGATGGAGAGTAGTGAGATGAAGCAGGCTAAAGAGGGGGACACCGTGAGCCTCCACTACAAGGGGAGCTTCGAGGACGGGAAGGTCTTCGACTCCTCCGATACCCACGGGGCCCTGAGGTTCACCGTCGGGAAGGGGACGGTCATCCCCGGCTTCGATGAGGCGGTTTTGGGGATGAAGCCGGGGGAGGCGAAGACCGTCACCATCCCACCGGAGAAGGGGTACGGCCCCAGGAACGAAGAGCTGTTGATGAAGATCGATCGAAAGGAGCTACCCCCGGACCTCGACCCGGCGGTCGGCCAGAGGATCGAGTTCTCGAAGGGGGAGCAGCGGCTCCAGCTGACGGTGGCCGAGGTCTCCGACGACGTGGTCACCTTCGACGCCAACCACCCCCTGGCGGGAAAGACCCTCGTCTTCGACCTCCTCCTCCTGGAGATCGAGGAGTCGTGAGAAGAGCCTTGGCCAGGGGTTCCCGTCGATACGACGATGGAGGGGCATGGACGGCAAGAATAGAAAGGATATAAAGCCGGGGATGAAGGTGGAGGTCGTCCTCAAGCGCGACCAGAGGACGGGCAAGCTGACGGAAGGGGTGGTGAAGGAGATCCTGACGAACTCCTCCTTCCATCCCCACGGCATAAAGGTCAGGCTCGCCGACGGCCAGGTGGGGCGGGTGGCGAGGATCGTGGGGTAGAGTTGGCCTGTTTCGTTAAGAGAAGAATCGCGATGAAGCAGCGATCTCGATAGCAAGTACGGTGAGATTGGCTTGGGCAAAAAGGCTACAGCAAGTCAGTCTTGAAATCGCATTAAATCTAGATGACGCATAATTCGTGTGAAAAATGGAAATATTGTGTAGCTTAAACTCCTTAACCGATGACTCATGGGCAGTCTTGAAGTTATAGGGCCCAAGCTACAGGATTATAGATCCCCTAAATTCACCCACACGAAAATAGCGAGAAGCGAGTATACAAAATATATTCTCAATTAGAGGTTATAAGATGGAAAAACGGTGTATGATTTATCCAATTATATTTATATGCGTGTTTATTCTTACATCGGGATTTTTCTGGACCCAGATAGATACGATTATTCGATATATAGATAACCAAACTATACTAATCAATTGGAGTCATATCATTGAGAATTCTCATTTTATTATCTACATATTTACAAAGACGGATATCGAGAGTTCAAGATACATGCTTAGCTTATTAGTTCAAAGCCAAGTTACAATATTAGCTATAGTCGTTTCACTAAGTCTTGTCGCCATGCAACTTGCTTCGTCTTCATATTCATCAAGGGTAGTTGATTTACTGAAAAATTCACCGGACTTCTGGATACTTCTGATAATATATATTGTCTCAATAATTATCGGAGTAAGTATCTTAAAGCTTATCCAAACTAATGAAATAAATAATTTCAACCTGGAAAATTATATCTCAAATACTTACCGCTTCGGTATAGTTGCTATTTTAATTTTAATACCATATATTTGGAATGTTCTAGAACTAATGAGACCATCTACAATTATTTATAAACTTAGCCAAAAAATAACTGCGAAAAGAGTTCTATCTATACAATATATCGGGGACAATAATGACCCTATTCAACCAATTACAGACATTATAGTTAAATCATTAATGCGATACGATGAGGGGACTGTCTTAATTGGATTGAAAACGCTGTCATCTCGAATTACTACAATATTAGATGGAAGAAGTTTATCTGGTCACGAAGAAATTTTTTTATCCGAAGTATTTTATCACCATATTTCTGAAATTGGCTTTCTGGCTATTCAAAGGAATGATCAATACGCTTCAATCCAAGTAATTCGCAATATTGAACAAGTTGGATTGGTTGCTATTAAAAATAACTTTAGAATAGCATCAATCGAGGCAGTTTATTCTATTAGAAAAGTTGGATTAAAAGCCGTTGAAAAAGGTTTCGAAGATGTGGCAATACAAGCAGAGATATCTCTTAGTATTATGGGATTTGAATCTATTAAACAAGGACTCGACCAAACTACAGTTCAGATATTGCATAATCTTGGGTCGTACCTTGGGCTAAAAGAAATTGAACGAGGGATAAAAGATATAGCTATGGTTCACTCTCTTAAAGCGATCGGTTTATATTCGATTGAGCAAGGTTTTAAAGATCCTGCACAATGGTCATCATATGTTCTTGGGATATTAGGCATTGAATTGGTAAAGCATACGGATAATAAAGATTCATCACAAATACCATACAATTTTTACGGACAAAATTTTAATGGTTATAAAAGTGATGATATGTTAGTAATGGTAACAATATCTCTTATGGAACTTGGAATAAGGGCAATCAGAGAGATTGAACAAAACGTTGAATTCCTAAATGTCATTTTTCAAACTATTCTTGCAATTAAAGGGATCGGAATTAGGGCCATCGAAAGTGGTCTAGAAGATATAGCGGTTAAAACAATCCAGTCTATCACAAATATTTGTATAGAATCCAACAAATTTAGTCTTGGAGATGAAGCTATAAAAATGGTGCAGTCTCTCACTGATATTGGAACCGATTCAATTAGGGAAGGACGAGAAAATACGACAATAATTTTAGCAGATTGCGTTACAAAAATTGGTATAAACGCTATCGAAGAAGCCCAAAATATTGAAAATATTCCAACAGAACTTTTAGAATCGATTGCATCAAATATCGGGATGTTGGGCATTCAGGCAGTTGAACAACGACAAGTAAATGTGGGGATAAATATTCTGAGATATCTAGAGGCACTTCAAATAAAGGCAATGGATGCTGGGCTAAACCGGCTAGCGCTTAAATGTAAAAAATATAATAATAATCTAAATGAAAAAGTGGTGTTGTATTCTACTCGCGTATATAAGGGGTCTTGATAGAGAGACATTGGTCATCGGTTAAGGAGTTTAAGCTACACAATATTGCTATTTTTCACACGAATTATGCGTCATCTAGATTTAATGCGATTTCAAGACTGACTTGCTGTAGCCTTTTTGACCAAGCCAATCTCACCGTACTTGCTACCGAGATCGCTGCCTCATCGCGATTCTTCTCTTAACCGATGACCAATTGAAGGGGCTTAAGAGATACCCTTAACCTTCGACTTACATAAGAATACTAAGACGGTATTTAGCGCTCTGACCTTCCGGGTTTGAGCTGCAATTTTTTGTGCCTCTTCTCTCGCCTGCCGCTATGCTTTTATCATTAGTCATATCTTTTTCAACATCGACAGAACTATCGGCGATGGCGGCTCAGGAGGGATCGTCATGAACAACCGATATCTAATCGATCTTATCTGAGAAATCGATCGGGAAAATTCATCTGAGGCGAGGGAGAGATGAACGACTTCAACAAGCACGTGAACTTCATCTGGTCTGTGGCAGATCTGATCCGCGACTCCTTCAAACGGAGCAAATATCAGGACGTGATCCTCCCCTTCACCGTCCTGCGGCGGATCGACTGCGTCCTTGAGCCGACGAAGCCCGAGGTCTTGAAGGCAAATGACAAGCTCAAGGGCAGGCTTGAAAACCTCGACCCTCCGCTCTGCAAGGCCTCCGGGTTCGCCTTCTACAACACCTCACCTTACGACTTCGAGAAGCTCCTCAAGGACGCTCCCAACCTGGCCAGCAACCTGCGGGCCTACATCAACGGATTCAGCGAAAATATGAGGGAGGTGTTGGAGAAGTTCGACTTTGAGAATACCATCTCGAAGCTGGAAGAGGCGGGGCTCCTCTTTCTGGTGATGGAGCGGTTCAAGGGCGTCGACCTCCACCCCGACCGAGTATCTAACATCGAGATGGGCTACATCTTCGAAGAGCTGATACGAAAGTTCAACGAGGCGCTCAACGAGAACCCCGGAGAGCACTTCACCCCGCGGGAGGTGATCCGGCTGATGGTCTCCCTCCTCTTGAGCCAGGATGCCGAGGCCCTCAGCCGAAATCACATCGTCCGGACGGTCTACGATCCCTGCTGCGGGTCTGGCGGGATGCTGACGATCACAAAAGAGCATATCCAGGCGACGAACCCCCTGGCGGAGGTCCACCTCTTCGGCCAGGAGGTGAACCCCGAGACCTTCGCTATGTGCAAGGCAGACCTCTACATGAAGAGCGCCGACGGGAGGGACGCCGAGAATATCAAGTTCGGGTCCACCCTCTCCAACGACCGGCATAGAGATCGGCGTTTCGACTACATGCTCGCCAACCCTCCCTACGGCAAAGATTGGAAACGCGACCAGGCTGCCGTGGAGGCGGAGGCGGAGCGGGGCTATGCGGGCCGGTTCGGCGCCGGGACCCCGAGGATCAGCGACGGCCAGCTCCTCTTCCTCCAGCAGATGCTGGCGAGGATGAAGGAGCCGGAGGAGGGCGGGTCCAGGGTGGCGATCGTCATGAACGGCTCGCCCCTCTTCACCGGCGACTCCGGGAGCGGCGAGAGCGAGATCCGGCGCTGGATCCTCGAAGACGACCTCCTCGACGCCATCGTAGCCCTGCCCGAGCAGCTCTTCTACAACACCGGGATCGCCACCTACGTCTGGATCCTGACCAACCGAAAAGATCCCCTCCGAAGGGGAAAGGTCCAGCTGATCGACGCCACCGCCCTCTGGGTCCCCATGAGAAAGTCCCTGGGGAGCAAGAGGCGGGAGATCTCCGGCGACCAGATCGAGGAGGTCAAAGAGATCTACAAAGCCTTCGAGACGGCCGATCCGAAGCTCTCGAAGATCTTCAGCACCGAGAGCTTCGGCTACCGGAAGATCACCGTCGAGAGGCCTCTCAAATTGAATTATCAGGCGAGCGGCGAGCGGATCGAGCGGCTGAAAGATCAGAAGGGCTTCCAGAGCCTCGCCCAAAGTCGGAAGAAGGAGAAGGAGTCGAAGGCGCGAGAGGAGGCGGAGGGAAGACGCCAGCAGGAGGCGATCCTCGATGTGCTCTCGAAGATCCCCGGCGACCTCTTCACCAGCCGCCCGGATTTCGAGAGGGCTCTGAAGCGGGCCGCAAAGACTGCCGACCTGAAGATTTCAACCCCGCTGAAGAAGGCGATTTCGGCCGCCCTCTCGGAGCGGGACGAGGCCGCCGACCCGTCCACAGACGGCAAGGGACACCCCGAGCCCGACTCCCAGCTGCGGGACACCGAGAACGTCCCCCTCGGCGAGGACGTCCGGGAGTACTTCGAGCGGGAGGTTCTCTCCCACGTCCCCGACGCCTGGATAAACGAATCGGTCCGAGACCTGAAGGACGGCGAGGTCGGTAAAGTCGGCTATGAGATCAACTTCAACCGCTACTTCTACGAGTACAAGCCGCCGAGGCCTCTTGAGGAGATCGAGGCGGAGATAAGGGAGCTTGAAGGCGAGATTATGGAGATGTTGCGGGAGGTGGCAGGATGACCTCCCAGGCGGCGCAGTCCAAATGGAGGCCTTACCCCCAGTACAAGGACTCAGGCGTCGAGTGGCTGGGGGAGATTCCGGCTGGTTGGAGGACTCGGCGGAATGGGACCCTCTTTATGGAACGAGATGAGCGAGGCTATCCTGACCTTCCTTTGCTGAATGTTTCACTTCATACCGGAGTCGATATCCGTGAATTTTCTTCCAACAAAATAGAACAAATGGCAGAAGATAAATCTACATACAAGCGAGCCAAAAATGGAGACGTAGTTTTCAATAAAATGCGTATGTGGCAGGGTGCTGTAGGCGTTGCTCCCACTGATGGGCTTGTGAGCCCAGATTATACAGTTGCTATGCCAAATAAGAAAGTCTACTCAAGATATTATGGATATCTTTTTAGAACAAGTTTGTACATGACAGAAACAAACCGATTTTCACATGGCATAGTACCCGACCGAAATCGATTATATTGGGACCAATTCAAACAAATGGGGTCAATTTATCCACCACTTGATGAACAATTTGGAGTTGTTAGTTGGCTCGACCGCGAGACCGCCAAAATAGACGCGCTCATCGAGAAGAAGCGGCGGCTCATCGGCCTCCTCGAAGAGAAGCGGGCCGCGATCATTTCCCACGCCGTAACCAAGGGGCTCGATCCGGACGCGCCGATGAAGGACTCGGGGGTCGAGTGGCTGGGGGAGATTCCGGCGAGGTGGAATCTACTCCAGCTCCGACGAGTGATCAATAAATTTGTAGATTATCGGGGTTCAACACCCGAGAAGGTCCCAAATGGTATCCCCTTAATAACAGCAAAAAACATTAAAATGAATAAAATAGATTTCGAATTATCTCAGGAATTCATTCGAGAGGAAGATTACAACAGTTGGATGGTTAGGGGTTTACCTGAAATTGGAGACGTTCTTGTAACGACAGAAGCACCACTTGGCGAGTCCGCTCAAATTGTCGACCCTAATATAGCTCTTGCCCAACGAATTATCCTCCTTAAAGCGGACAAAGTTAGAATAACAAATGATTATCTAAAGTACCATTTTGCATCGAGTTCTGGTAAGAGTGAACTTTGGAGCCGAGCAACCGGTTCAACTGCTCTTGGTATTAAAGCCTCAAGATTCAAGGAGACTCTTTTGACTGTTCCGCCCATAAAAGAACAGCAAATGATCACAGAACTTCTCGATAGAGAAACGCTGAGAAATTATAAGCTGGTCTCCAAGATAAATGAGCAAATAAACAAGCTCCAAGAATATCGCACCGCCATGATTTCGGCGGCGGTCACCGGCAAGATAGACGTAAGAGAAGTTGTTAAAGAGGGAGGTATCGTATGAGCCTTTGGATGGTGAGAGGTGGGAGGTTCGGCGAGCATGAGAACTTATCTTTCGAAAACGGGCTCGCATGTATCGGCTTTAGTGAAGTGCCTGACCTGAGCCGGGCCACCACGAAAGAGGAGATCTTTGAGCTGGTCCGGGAGGCGTATAAAGAGAAGACTGAGATGGCGATTCATAACTTTGCAGGCCAGCTTCGAACCTTCGCCCACCGGATGAAAGAGGGCGACCTGGTGGCGATGCCCCTCAGAAACAGGTCCCAGATAGCTATCGGCAGGGTTACGGGCCCCTATCGTTACAGGACAGACCTGGGGGACGTCCACCACACAAGAATGGTGGAGTGGATCAAGACAGACATCTCGCGGACGGCCTTTGGCCAGGACCTCCTCTACTCCCTGGGAGCGGTGATGACCGTCTGCCGGATAGAGCGAAACAAAGCCGAGGAGAGGGTGAGGGCGATCTTGTCGGGAAAACCCGATCCTGGCCCCTCTTCGGTTTTTGAGCCCTTTCCACCAGGCGACGGGAACGGTGAGGAGCCCTTCACCGACGTCGAGCAGTTCGCTCGGGACCAGATCCTCGGCCACCTGGAGAAGAACTTCAAGGGCCACGACCTCTCCAGGCTCGTCGATGCTGTCCTCAACGCCGAAGGGTACGTCACGAGCCTTTCGCCCCCCGGCCCCGACGGAGGCGTCGATATCCTCGCCGGGAGCGGCTCCCTGGGCCTAGACCGCCCCAGGCTCTGCGTCCAGGTCAAGTCCTCTCAGAGTCCGTCGGACGTGAACGTCTTTCGCGGTCTCCAGGGGAGCATGACGACCTTCCAGGCCGACCAGGGGCTCCTCGTCAGCTGGGGCGGTTTCACCGGCCCCGTGATCCAGGAGGCGAGGCTGAACTACTTCAAGGTCAGGCTCTGGGACTCCGGCGACCTCGTCGAGGCGGTCCTCCGAAACTACGACCGCCTCCCCGAAGAGCTCCAGGGGGAGCTTCCCCTCAAGAGGATCTGGGCCCTCGTCCCTGAGGAGTAGGATCTGGACCAGGAAGGATGGGGGCGAAGAAAGGACGATCCCGAGGAGAAAGGACGAAGCGAAGGATTTGATCTCATGGAGATATCAGAGAAGGACTTTGAGGCCACCATCGAGGAGGCCCTTCTGGAGGAGGGCTACCTTCGGCGCCGCCCGGAGGAGTACGACCGCGGACTCTGCCTCGACCCCGAGATGGTCTTCGCCTTCGTCAGGGCGACCCAGCCGAGGGAGTGGGAACGGCTCAAGAGGCACCACGGGGCGGATGCTAAATCGCGCTTTCTCTCGCGGCTGGCAAAGGAGATCAGAAGGCGGGGAACCCTCGAAGTCTTTCGAAAGGGGATCAAGGACTCCGGCTCGCGGTTCCGCCTCGCCTACTTCCCGCCTTCAAGCGGCCTCAACCCCGAGCTAGCAAGCCTCTACGAGACGAACGCCTTCTCGGTAACAAGGCAGCTTCACTTCAGCGACCGGTACGAAAAGAGCCTCGACCTCGTCCTCTTCTTAAACGGCCTTCCCATATTCACCTGCGAGCTTAAGAACACCCTCACCGGCCAGGACGTCCAGGACGCCATCCATCAGTACCGCCACGACCGGGACCCTCGGGAGCCCCTCTTCGCCTTCGGCCGCTGCCTCGCCCACTTCGCCGTCGACCCCGCTTTCGTCTACATGACGACGAGGCTGGAGGGTCGCAAGAGCTGGTTTCTCCCCTTCAACCGGGGCTACAACGGCGGGGCCGGAAACCCCCCCTCCTGGAACGGCTACCCTACCTCCTACCTCTGGGAGGAGGTCTGGTCGAAAGAGAGCGTACTGAACCTCGTCCAGCACTTCGTCCAGATCATCGAGGAGGAGGACGAGAAGGGGAAGAAGACCGGCAAAAAGAAGCTCATCTTTCCCCGATACCACCAGCTCGACTCCGTCCGAAGGCTCGTCGAGGACGCCCGAGGGAGGGGTCCGGGCCATCGATACCTGATCCAGCACAGCGCGGGATCAGGAAAGAGCAAATCCATCGCCTGGCTCGCCCACCAGCTCTCGGTCCTCCACGACTCCCAGGACAGAAGGGTCTTCGACTCCATCATCGTCATAACCGACCGGCGCGTCCTGGACCGGCAGCTCCAGAGAGACGTCCGCCAGTTCGAGCAGACCCTCGGCGTCGTCGAGAACATCGACACCACCTCCCGCCAGCTCAAAAGGGCCCTGGAGGAGGGAAAGACGATCATCGTCACCACCCTCCAGAAGTTTCCGGTCATCGCCGACGAGATCAAGGAGCTATCTGGACATCGGTTCGCCGTCATCATCGACGAGGCCCACTCCTCCCAGTCCGGTGAGAGCACCAAGAGCATGAAGAAGGCCCTCACGGCAAAGAGCCTCGAAGAGGCGGAGGCCGAAGATTCAGCAGCGGGGGAAGAAGAGGACCTGGAGGAGAAGATCGCCGAGGAGATGAAGAGCCGCGGCCCCCAGCCTAACACGAGCTTCTTTGCCTTCACCGCCACCCCCAAGAACAAGACCCTGGAGCTTTTTGGAACCCACCGGGAAAACGGCAGGTTTGAGCCCTTCAGCCTCTACACCATGCGCCAGGCGATCGAGGAGCGGTTCATCCTCGACGTCCTCGAAAACTACACCACTTACAAGACCTACTGGAGCCTCTTAAAGAAGATCGAGGACGACCCTCGATACGACCGGAAGAAGGCCACATTCCTCCTAAAATCCTTCGTCGACCTCCACGAGCACGCCATCTCCAGGAAGGTGAACATCATCACAGAACACTTCGCCGAGAAGGTCGCCGGCCGGATCAACGGCAAAGCCAAGGCCATGATCGTCACTCGGTCCCGCCTCCACGCAGTAAGATACAAGCTGGAGATGGACCGCCACTTCAAGGAGAAGGGCTACGACTTCAAAGCCCTCGTCGCCTTCTCGGGGACCGTCCACGACGGCGGGCTGGACTACACCGAGGCGAACATGAACGGCTTTCCGGAGACGAGGACCGCCGAGATCTTCAAAAGCCCCGAAAACCGCTTCCTGGTAGTCGCCAGCAAGTTCCAGACAGGCTTCGACCAGCCCCTCCTCCACACCATGTACGTCGACAAGAAGCTCGGCGGGGTCAACGCCGTCCAGACCCTCTCCAGGCTCAACCGGGTCCATCCGGGAAAGGGTGAGACGATGGTCTTGGACTTCACCAACGAAGCCGACGAGATTCTGGAGGCCTTTGAGCCATACTATGAGAAGACGCTCCTCAAAGAGGCGACAGACCCCAACCTCCTCTACGACCGCGAGACCGCCCTCGAAGACTTCGACTTCTACACCAGAGGCGAGGTCGACCGTTTCGCCAAGATATACTACAACCCCAAGTCTAAGCAGGAGAAGCTCCTCTCCGCCCTAAAGCCCGCCATCGACCGCTACAAAGACGCATCGAAGGAGCAGCGAGAGGAGTTTCGAAGCGAGCTGGTCGACTACGTCCGGCTCTACGCATTCCTCTCTCAGATCATAACTTTTGTCGACACAGACCTTGAAAAGCTGTACATCTTCGGCAAAACCTTCCTTCGAGCGGTTCCTGCAGACCGGGGCCGCCTTCCAAGAGAGATCCAGGAGAACATCGATATGGACTCCTACCGAATCCAGAAAACCCACGACGGAAAGATAGGACTGCCCGGTGGAGCGTCCGTGATAGATCCGATCCTATCCGGAGGCGGAAAGAAAGCCGCCGAGGAGGAGACCGAGCCCCTCTCCCAGATAATAAGAGCGTTGAACGAGAAGTTTGGAACAGACTTTTCCGAAGACGACAAGGTCTTCATAAAACAGCTCGAAGATAAGCTCGCCAGGGACGCCATCCTCGAAAACAGCGTCCAGGTGAACACCCGCGAGAACGCACGGCTGGCCTTTGACTCTGTGGTCAACGATCGAGTTCAGGAGATGATCGATTCGAACTTCAAAATGTACAAGCAGATCAACGACAACAAGGAATTCGCCAATATGCTCCTAGACTGGCTCTTTGATCGTTATATGCGATCAATTAGGAGCTAGATCGAGATCCTCGACGCCAAATATAGAGACCTATGGGAAAACCCCCTCCCCCGGGAGATGCTCTACCAGCTCGCCGTCTACGCCCTCGTCGGAGGGCCGGTCGCGGGGGCAAGGTCGGCGATCCTGTACCCGACGACCTCTCCCGGAGCCGAGGAGGCGGAGATCGAGGTGAGGGATCCCGTCGGCGGCGGGGGGAGGGGCCGGGTGGTCCTCCGCCCCGTGGATTTATATAAACTGAACGATTTAATCCCCGACGGCGGGGGCGGTCGGGAGCGGGGGGCGTACGCCCGGCGGCTCGCGTTCGGGGATCGAGGGGGCGAAATCCGCGTTCCATCGTCTGTCCGAGTTTCTTGACGACCCTCATATTGGGGATCTGGAGGGAAGGGCAGGAATCAGGTCGCAGCTTCGAAGTATAACCCAGAGCCTCGAAGAAGAGAAGTGAACTACCCTACCCTAAAGCTGGCTTTCCGCATCAACCCTCCAATCCGTAGTATTTTTCACAATCCCGTCCTAATAGTCGAATAATCTTAATAAGATTATCATTCAGATTCGCTATCCTCAGATGCGTTTCACCTTTTATCCAC
>JARFPK010000059.1 GCA_029167045.1 Candidatus Methanocrinis natronophilus | reverse complement strand
CATCTGCAACCCGCTGAATATCATCCATTCGATCATCCCCCCTGTATATGTAGAGGCCTTTTTACTCTAACGTATATTAATTATAACCGTGTTCATTTTCGATCCTCTCCCTCTGCTCGAATACATACCGCCGCGCCTTCTTTGAGATTAATGTCTTTACCCACGAAAAATGTATCGGTATCATCGCCCCAAAATGAACCCCACCAGACCCGTCGAAACCCCCGCCTCCTCAGCCCCCTTCGCCACGATCTCCCCGGAGTCCAGACCCCTGGCCTGGAGCTCCCCCGCCCTCTGGAGGATCGCCCCCTCGTCAACGGTGTAATATTCGTCTATGTCGGTCCTATGGCCCCATACCCGCCCCGGAAAGACCTTCACCCCCTGGACCTCCAGGAGGCACCTAGTAGGCTTAGAGAGCTTTGCGTAGCGCGACGGAGGGACCTCGATAGCCTTCAGTCGGGGGCATCTTTTCATCAGCTCGAAGAGGACGACGGCGGGGAGGGGGAAAGCCAGATGAACGACCCTCTCTCTTGGATCAAGTTTCGCTATCTCCTCCTTTGAGTTTACGATACGGATCTTCATGGGGGTTTGCACGCTCCACAGGGGACGTATCCCGCCGCCCTGGCCTCCTGGGAGCTGGAGAACCAGATCTCGTTATGGGAGGCTATCGACCTCCCCCACTTGCAAGACGGATAATGATACTTATCCGACCTCACAGAACCCACGAATTGCCCGCCCTTCGCGGCTGTGGTGGTGTCCGGGACCGGGGATAGTTCGGGCTGAGGTATCCCCTCCTCCCACCACGCCGCCGGGTCAAATTCGTTATTGGTGAAGTCCTTAACTATGGCATGGCCCGCGTCCACCAGAAGCCGGTTGAAGGGATGGGTGGTGTTGATCGTCCCATCTGGATCCTCCAGATAGACCACGGCGATAAGCCGGCCGTAAGGGTCCCGGCCGTCCCTCGATTTATCATCGATATCCAGCCAGACCTTTTGCCCCAACAGGGTATCGGTGGCGAAGACCTTCGCCGGCCTCCCCTCTGGCGTGCTCATCTCCGGGGAGTCCACATCCGCCAGCCTCACCCGCTCGATTTCATAGATGATCCGGGGGTCGGTCTTATCGATTCGAAGGTCGAAGGTGTCGCCGTCGACGACGTTGGTAACTATCCCGCTCGCCTCGTCGGGGGCCGCCGCCGCCAGGATAGGCAGAAGAGAAGCCAGCACCAGCAGGGCCAAAATCGGTTTCAATCGCATCTTAGTCTCTCCACCGGGCAAAGAGACTATCACTAATCACGAAAAAGTTTTTGGTGTAATTCCACTGCTAATGAACCCTCTGCAGAGGGTCATCTTTAATATATCACACGTCGTAAGCAAAGCCATCAGAAACATGAGAGGCTGAAAAATGAAAAACCAGGAAACAGCCTCCGGGCGCCTACCAAGCATACCGGAGGTTGTCACATTCCCGCAAGAGGATAGTAGTATCACCGGAAAGATAAACCTTTCCGTCGCCGAGGAGAACGCCCTCCTCAGAGAGAGAAACCGCCAGCTAGAAGCCGAGAACGCTATTTTGGGTGAGAAGGAGACCGCGACCGCTCTTCATCATTACGTATCATCCACCGATATCATCCGGAAGCTCGCCGCCGTCCTGCCCAATTGCCCCCCGGAAGCACAAACCGCGATTAGGGAGGCGATAGACGAGATCTCCGCCCTCCGGGAGAGGGAGGCCGCCCACCTCGAGGACGACGCCGAGACGTTTAACGCCGTTCTTGAAGCCCTCCGGACTATTCAGCCGGGGAAGGAGTCGGCCCGCTTTTTTCGTGACTCGGAGACGAGGATCCAGAACGCCGCCCCCGAAGACAAGCCGCTCGTCATCAACGCCCGAATCAAAGCAGCTTCGGCCATGATCCGAGACTCCCCGCCCCCCTCCACATCCACCACGACGGAGGGACCGGACCCCCTACGGTATGACACCCGGACCTTGAACCAGAAGAGGGGAGAAGCCATCGCCGCCCATGCTCAGAAGACCGGGAAAGCCGCTATAAAGTCCACAGAGGCGGTGACGGTCCTGGAGACGGTCGAAGGCCGGAGGCTGGATAGAAAGACCGTCCACAGGGCCATGGACGTCGCCAGAGGCATCCTCAGAGCCTCGTCGGAGGTGGTGGGGGGCATCCGCCGGCTCGTCATCCCGTCATTGCCTGGAGGAGAAGAAGATCGCCCTCAGCACGTCGTCGGAGGTGGTGGAGATCGTGGCGGGGTGTCACGGCCCCGGAGGTGGGCCGTACCCTGGGATGGGGTCGATTAGGGGAGCGATCCCCGGCCCGTATCGAGTGCAATCAAGATTTGTAGACGAAAAATAACACGTTGATCCGGTCGTCGTATGCCGTCGTCGTCGTATGTAGTCGATAGTCCGTTTCTTCGTCGATTCTATCTTCATCTCTTTATGCTTTAGTCGCCGCCGTGGCCGTCGTCTCGAAGCCATGACAGCCTGCCACGCCCTTCTTATATGCCAGCCCCGGGACCAAGGCCATATAAGAAACGTCTCGCGTTATTATTCAGCTTCGGCTCAGAATCTTGCGTAACTCCTCCTCCTGTGCTCCAGCCCCGTCCTAAGATATACCGAAGTGGTGGATAGGCTACTATGGCCCAGCTGGGCTTGGAGATCATTAAGAGGGACCCCGGCGTCTAGGGCCGTCACGGCGTGTAGGTGCCTCAGGGTATGAGGCGACACTATCCCCAGCTCCCTCCCGTCGGCGCTCCGCCCGTAGATCCGCTGGACACCAGCCTCCTCCGCGGCTTGGGCTATGATCTGCCGCACCCGCCTGGGGGATAGGGGACCACCTCTCTGGCCCGGGAAGAGCCACCCACCCGCCTCTCTGCCTCCGATCCACTCCCGGAGGGGAGGTAGGAGTCTCTCGGGGATCAGGACGGCTCGATATTGCCGTGTCTTCGTCTTGTGGGCCTGGAGATGGAGGAGCCCTTCTGTCAGGTCCAGGTCTCCCACCTTCGCCCCCATCAGCTCCCCCACCCGGGCCCCCGTCCCGTAGAGGAGGGAGATGATAAGTCGGTCTCTTTCAGATGGTAAATTTACCATCAACTTTTCGAAGTCCTCTTGACTGATCAGTTTTGGTATCGTCATAATCGCAACCTATCGCCTTTGTTACATCCAAGTTGCCGAATTTCTAAGAAATCGGAAACTCGGTCCTCGCGTCTCTTCTGTAAGGATAAACGACATCAATCCTGCCATTACAGAAGATTTTGGGTCTCTTCTGTAAGGCCCTCTTCTGTAAGTCGATCACCTTTGCCACTTTCTCGCGAACGTTGCTATAAACGCCGCCCACATGAACGTCCCGAATATTGCTTGGGCCCCAGCCAAGAAGATATAAAAGCCGGTCGCCGGTGTGTAGCCGGCGTACCCGGGAGTTGCAGCCGTAACTATGCTGAAATAGAAATACTCGTACCATTCAAGGGGCTCGTTCCCTCTGACTAAGCCGGCTCCGGCCCAGTAGACGAAGCCCAGAACGAATACAACAGTGAGCCAAGCTTTGGCGACATTAAAAGGACGGACGCCATACCCGAAGACTCGCTGAATGAAGACGTATTCCAGAACGTCATAAATCAGGAACCTCTTGATCTTAGACGGCAATAGTTTAGTCTTATCACTGAGTTGAGATAGTCGTTCTCGGATATTGGCTGGAGTTGGATATGTTTTACGTTCTATACCCCTTATTCCATTTTGAATCCTTATCGCTTCTATCTCTCTAAAAAAATAATGATCTGCGGTTGTTTTGTTTCCTTGCTCTTCCATCTTCCTTTTTGCTATTCTGCACACAATCTCTTGGGATTTGGGTTTGGCGAATTTCGTATCTTCGAACGAGAGGTCCTTGCTAAACTGATCATGGTCGAAGCTGGCATTCCCTTCGAACTCGGCTCCCCAGAAGCTGGCATTCCCTTCGAACTCGGCTCCCCAGAAGTAGGCATTCCCTCCGAACTTGGCTTCCACGAAGTAAGCATCCCCCTTGAACTCGGCTCTCACGAAGTGAGCATTCCCTCCGAACACGGCTCCCCCGAAGTGGGTGTCTCCGCCGGTGAACTTAGTTCCCACGAAGTGGGCATCCCCTCCGAACTCAGCTTCCCAGAAGTAGGCATCCCCTCCGAACTCGGCTTCCACGAAGTAGGCATCCTTTGCGAACTCGGCTCCCACGAAGTGTGCATGCTCGCCGGCGAACTTGGCTCCCACGAAGTGTGCATGCCCGCCGGCGAACTTGGTTTTTCCGAAGTAGGCATCCCCACCGAACTCGGCTCTCTCGAAGTAGGCAATCCCACCGATGAACTTGGTTTTTCCGAAGTAGGCATACCCGCCGGCGAACTTGGTTTTCCCGAAGTAGGCACCCCCACCGAACTCGGCACCCTCGAAGTTGGCATGTCCTCCGAACTCAGCATCCCAGAAATGGGCATTCCTTCCGAACTCGGCTTCCCAGAAATGTGCATCTCCGCCGGTGAACCTGGTTCCCACGAAGTTGGCATCCCCACCGAACACGGCTCCCCCGAAGCTGGCATTCCTTCCGAACTCGGCTTCCCAGAAGTTGGCGCCACCGCCAGTGAACTTGGATCCCCGGAAATCGATAGGTTTTTGAAATTGGGCATTTCGGAAGTTCACCTTACCCTGGATCTCAGAGTTGGTGTTGGTTATCTGGGAGCTGATCACCTTCCGTTCTTCGGTCAATCCGAGTTGCTTCTCCGCCTCGGTTCGTTCCACATGCACTGTGGGCAGGTCCAGCCCGCTTATGTCCAGGTCGTCCTCGATGATCACACCGTCGTATTCGACAGGCTCGCCCCGCTCGATCTTGGCCAGGATCTCTCGGGCTGGCACTACCCTACGCTCGCTCTCTTCACCCATGCCGCAATCCTCCGGCTCTACCCCCACCTAATTGAATACCCTCGGCAACGCACTGATAGCATCAGTCTCCCTTTTCCCTCGGAGTCTTCACGAACTCGATGGAGCTTACCGCGTGCTTGAAGACCATCATCTTCTTCCCGTGGCCTAGGTCGAATAACAGCTCGTAGGCGTTGAAGGCTTCGAGTGTAGCGTTTATCGGTCTGCCATCCACAAGTCGGGCCAGGACCTTCTGGCCTAGCATGTCGGGTAGGAAGTTAGGTCCACCGGAGCTCTTCGCTTTGGGCTTTCCTTTCTTCTCCCCCTCCGCGGGGGTTGTGGTTGGTGTTTCGTCTGGCATTTTTACCGCCTCTAATCAGCCGTTCTTCGATCGCTTACATCGCCCTCGCCCTCAAGTATATCCTCGATTTTCGGCTTCAGGTCTAAGAGGTAATATCGATCCGTCACTCCATTTCGGGTCGTGTTTTTCGCTTGAAGCCCCGCAGCCTTCATCATCCGACCTAGGGGCCTGGACTCCATCCCGACGGCCTCCGCCACCTCCGCCGCCGTGGGTTCAATCCCGCGGTTGTGGAAGTCCTTAATCACCCGGAGCACGTGTTTAACTTCAAGTTCAACGTTTTGTTTAACCGTTTTACCTTCAAGTTTAACCTCTCGTTTAACCGTTTTACTTTCAGGTTTTACTTCTGGTTTAACAACTACCTTCTCTTTAACCTCTGGTTTAACTTCTGGTTTTACTCTTAGCCTGCTATCAATAAGATCTATAAGCTCATTTTTATCTAATACTATTAAGGTCGTACCTTCAAGGGTTGCGACGTTAAAATATTGGTTTAACGCATCCCTCACGATATCGCTTTTGGACTTATCGGAGCGTTTAACCTCCTCAACGATCAGGGTCTCCAGCTCCTCCGGGATCTTGACCCCTAAGTATGCCATATTTAACCCATTGTTAAACGATTGGTTAAATATCTATGCTAGGTTTTACGTATCGTTAAACACTAAGTAAAATATGCCCGGACCGCGCTGGGGGAGGGGGGACTGGCCTTCACGCCCCCTGCGCCCTCTTCTATCAATGCCCCATGACCCGCCTCGGCGACGGGCCCGGGTCATTCACCAACTCTGCCCGCGGTCGGTGCCAGGTCTCTGAGCCTCTGGATACTCTCCATAGTCTCATGGGACTTCTTCTGCCGCTCATCTTCCAACCGGGCCACGATTTCATCGATGGGGGTGACCAGGGCGTAGGACTTGTGAGGTCGACCTTTCCCTTCGCCCCTTCTTACCTCGCGCTCGCTGACCCAATTCTCGCGCCGGAGGGTTCTCATGGCGATGCTGACCTCGGGCTGCCTCATACCACAGCCGTGCTCGATCTCCCTCGAGGTCGATTCGCCACCAGCCGCGGCCAGAAATGTGATTAGTTTAGCAACGTTCCTCTGAACCCCGAGGCGGTTCAGAAGACTTGCAAATTCCAGGTCGTCGTCGTCCAACTCTCTGATTGCTCCCTCTCGCATGAGGATCTTTTATAAATCTCAAATATAAATAATTGCTCTATTTGAAGCCCCCCTACGCGCCGGTCGACCCGGACGGTTGGACGTTTTTCGCCCGCCCAGGATGGCAAAAACCAGCGAATTTGGAAAAAGTTGGCAAAGAACTGGGCAGTTTGGAAAATTTGGCAGAACAAGTTCTTGTCAAAAAGTGAAACAAGGCGACAGTCACCGCTGCCAAGCGGTAGCGGTCGACTTTGGGACGCCCAAGTTGGAAAAGGTTGGCAGAAATCAGCGAATTTGAAAAAGTTGGCAAAGAGGAACGTGCACCGATGCAGTCCATCCCGCGGCTCCCCGTCAATTGCAAGAGCACGCCGCCTTCCAATCTGTGGAGCCCTCGCCCTCCTCCTCTCTCGCCGGCCGCGTCGGAGGAGAGATCGCACCGGCTCAAAAATGAGGAGGTTGGCCTGCATCAGACCACCCCACCACCACCACCGCCGCCGCCACCAGAAGGACCGCGGCCGCCACGAAGCACCCCGCTGTCAGCAGAAGGAGGCGGCTCACGCCACCACCTCCGCCGACGGTGGAAGAAGTCGACCCTCCTCGTCCTCAGTCCAGCCATGGAGGGTTTTTAGGTTATGGATGGCAATTTCAAGCTTATCGGTCTTCCATCCACGGATTGCCAGAATGTAGCTCCTTTTCAACCCACCATTTTTGGCGGCTGCATCGACGAACCACCTCAACGGGATCCCAAAGACGGTATCCCTCTTCTCAGTCCCGGGGGTCTCAAATTTCGCCGTTTTCTCAGCCTCGATTTTATCGGCCTTGATCAGTTGATCGGCGATTGAGACGTGACCATCCCCACCGCTCTCCCCTCCATCCCCTCCATTTTTGATTTGTCCCCTCCATTGAGAACCGCTACCAGTCGTAAGGTTTGGAGGGGATGGAGGGCATGGAGGGGACGATTTACCTACTTTATACCCCCTACCCTTCTCTTCTATTCTCTCCATATCCTCATTTTTACCCTCGAGGGTAAAGTTAGGAA
Organism: Candidatus Methanocrinis natronophilus; assembly: GCA_029167045.1. GTDB lineage: Archaea > Halobacteriota > Methanosarcinia > Methanotrichales > Methanotrichaceae > Methanocrinis > Methanocrinis natronophilus. The sequence continues at coordinate 4,752 of JARFPK010000059.1, read as the reverse complement.
AAAGATCCCCTCCATCCCCTCCACAGCCTTCTTCGCCGGCTTCTGGTATCGTTTTTGACGGAGGGGAGAGCGGAGGGGATGGAGGGGACAGAGCCGTTTTGGAGGGGAGAGCCCCCTCCTCGTCACGCCAGATGCGAAGGATCGTCTTCTTAGCGTGGCCGGTCTTACGTTCGACTCTGATCCCCATCGATCGGAGAGCAGGAGCAAGTCGTGTCAGTTTGCTACCCAAAGCCTGAGGCGACCCTGGCCAGCCTTCAGGTCGGTTTCTTGCTGTGTACCCATGCCTATCATTTAAAAGGGTCAATAGAGCGCTCGGTTGACCGTCGAACGACCCCACCACGTTATCGATGTAATCGATAAGCATGATTGCGAAATGATCGCCGTCGATCAATGCTGCCTCGGCCGCATCCTGGTTCGCTTCGAAAGCCTGCAAGAACGCCCCCGGCTCCCATCCCAGGGCACCCTCACACGCCGCTATCCACTCGGCGAAATCGGCCATCCTCGGCATAGAATCGAGCCGAACACCTGGAAGATCACGAATCCCCGCGGAGACCACGTCCAGGACCGCCCCCATGACTCCCGGCCGAATCCGGTCGAGCTCGGCCTTGATCTCCCGCTCGGTCTTCCGTTTTCCGGTCTCGATGCGTGGGAGATGGAGAACTATCGCCCGTCCTAAAAGATCGTCCCTCGTCGTGAGGTCATCTATCCCGTTAAGGATGATCGGCCGCTGGATATCAAAGAGAGCCTCTTCCGAGTCGGTGTAAAGCTCTCTGGTTGATAACCCCCCTCCAGTAGAGACGACACAGAGAGCGTCGCCTAACCATTTAGGCAGCCCCGAAAGGTTGTCATAGACCACCGCCCATGAATTCGACGCCGCTATCATGAGATCGTGATCGTTCCGAGGAGGTCGTCGGAGAGGCGACTTGTTAGGGTCTATCAGATGTCGGAGGATCCGGCCTAACCACGATTTCCCGGACCCCTGCTCCCCGTCAACTATCAGAACCGGATACGGACCCGTCGGTTTGAACGCCTGAACAAGCCACGCCTGGATAAGCATCCAAGAGGCCCCTTCGGGCAAATTCAGTATCCTCCTGAGGTCTTCAAGATCGCCATCCCGGTCAGGTTCTGGGAGCTCGAGCATCCCCTTCGCCCTCCGGAACTTGACCGGCACTTCATCGGAGGAGATCACCCTCCACCCGTCGGCCCCGATCTCCACCGCTTTCCAGTCCTCACCGCCGAGATCAAGGTAAAACTTGCCGTCGTATTCAGCCAACCGGACATAAACAGGATGGGTCTCACCTTCATGGATCGCTATCCCCTCGAGAACGGCCAGAGCATCGGCCACGGCGGACCCTTTCGCGGTTCGACCTTCCTCCTCATAAATCAGGCCGGCCAACCATGTTTTGACCGCCTTAGATCCCAGCGAATGGTTTTCGCTATACCCTGCTTTGTGGGGGATCGTGGCGAAGGTATCTCCCTCTGGCGACTTCCAGAACGTAGCCCCTGAATCGAGAGCATAATTCACAAGTTTAGTCGCGACCGATGGACCCGGCCCGCCCTTCTCGTCATCCTTGCGTTCGACGGCGGATGTCTTACTATCAGATATCAGTCCGAGCCCTCGAGCATAATCGAGGGTCCGGATGAACTTCTCACCCCGGAGAGCTCCGGCCGTTGCATCAGAACAATCTATAATCCCCGCTTCCACCGACAACCATAAAGCTGGTCCCCCGCCGGTATGGTGGCGACCACACCACCACGAATTTTTAGCGGGATTTACCACAAGGTTGTGATTGGTGTCGCTTCCATGGATGGGATGCGCGCCGAAGTACTGATCACCCGACTCATTGAAGCCCGATACGTCGATCACGTCCAAGATCGACACGTCGGCGAAGGGGTCCTTACCAGTCGTCGTCGGAGGTCTCTTCTTAGTCAGCCCTTCCAGCTTTGCCCTGTCGGTATTCGCCTTCTCCTCCAGAACTGGCGAGAGGATCCTCAGCAACTCCTCCCCCGGGATCTCGGCGAGAGGCCGGTCCTCCAGGATCTCCACCCTCGCCCCGGAGGGGTGGAGTGACCCCGGCCCGACTATCTGATAACCGCCGGAGCCCCGGAGGTCTCCCAGGTCCTCGCCGGTTTCAGGGTCCCGGAGGAGATGCTTTCCTTCCAGGGCGGATAGGAAATGTAAGTGGCGTCTCTCCGGGATCGGCTCGCCGTCCTCGCCCCGCCGCCCCGCTTCCATGGTGGAAGGAATGCTGGCGATATCCACCCACTCCGCCAGACGAGGGAGGTTATCCGCATCGAGAGTAACGAGTCCCACCCCGTTCGGTCCGGTCCCGTTGATGATCCCATATCCTCCGCCCCTCCGAATATGCTGGATGATCGCCGGATCGTCATGGGGATAGTTGGCCGTGGTGCTCCAGTCCCGTTCGATCGGTCGCTTCAAGGCCCCGTCGGAGGTTCCGAGTTTAACGAACCTGAAGCCCTCGACCTGGAACTGTCCCGGGATCGCCCCCGCTGCCGTCATCTCGGAGGTCATCGCCTCACCCCCACCATATCTCCCTGTCGAAGCCAGCCCGTACTCAGCCACTCCGCCGCCGGGATCGCTCCTGCCGGTATCTTCTCCAGGACCGGCCCCGCCAGTTCGGGGATAACGGCGATCCACATCCTCCGCCCGTGATCCCAAAAGATACCATGGTCTCGGAACCACCTGGAGACGGTGGCGGGATCATAACCGGCCCCCATCCCTACCCGCCAAGCTGTTATCGGCTCTCTGGCCCGATGGAATCTCTTGATGGTCTCGATTATCCTGTAATCGACGTCTCCGGCCATCAGGACCGCCCCCCGTCGCCGGTCGTCTCCGCTCGAGGTTCCAGGTAAATCAAATCCCGGATGGCATGCCTAAAAATAGCGCCTCGACTATTCTGGAAGATCAGAACGTCGCCGTCGATGGCGATGAGCTTAGCCGATATCCGCCTGTCGTCGGACGTTCGTCCGTTGCAAATTTTATTCAACCACGGTGCATAAAAATCAGATAAGCTTTTATCTGATCCATTCATTATTAGATTAGAGTCTAACATCTCTACTCCATTCTCAGATCTTGGCGGGTTGCAGCCCGCCTGATCTAACCAATTTTAAACAGCTATGCCGATCAGCTAACGACTGAAGCAGTATCAATCCCGCGTAAGAGCTTAAGCTCAAATTCGTCGACTCTGCACGCTTTTTAAGCTCGTCGCCGATCTCGTCCGGTAGGTATACGCACAGTTTGTAGTTTTTAAAGTTTCTTAAATCCATCACGCTCCCAAAATACCGTAATGAAGAGGCCAAAATATCCCTCTCCTCAATATAGGGATGAAATTTTTACGCGCAAAATATCTTAACGCCTTGATCGCCCCCGCCGGAGGGGTTGGCCCGTCGCCAGCAATCGTTCTAGCTTCAGCCTCCCAACCCCCACCGCCTCACCCGCTCTAGTTCTCGAATAGTACACATCACGGGCGGTAGGCGCGTCCTCGCCTTCGGAATCTCTCCAGTCATGCTCGCCGTCCCGTCCCCACCAAATCCGCGGCCCGTGTTTCGATCTCCATTCGGATAGCTTAACCCCTTGCCAGCCCCTCAAATCGGAATCGGTAAACGTCACGGCTTCGCCATGGACCAGCCCGCACGCCTCGCAGACCCGTTCAAGATGGTGATCGTACCTGACCCGCGCACCGCACTCATCACAAACCAAATCCTGATAATAACTATTGGTTTTTTTACGCGATAAACCGCCTTTCCAGGGAGCGGAGGAGGTGAAACTGTGGAATTCTTGGACTGTCATCCCGGCTGGATTCAGCCGCTCAAACCAGATCGCCCGCGCGTGGCGAGGGCTCCAGCTGCACGATATTTTTAAAGTGATCCTCTCTATCCTTGGAAGGTTGACCGCGGCCCTGGCCGCGTGAATCTCAGAGACCACCGGGATATCAAAGACGAGTGTTGCAGGCTTCGGATAGCGCCGCTTATATCGCCCCTTATTCTCGCATGTCTTGCACTTCGACCGCGCCCGACCTGATCCTTTGCGAGTCTCCCTGGCGTTGTCCCCGACTACTAGTGGCTCGCCACAAGAAGAGCAAAAACGATTATCGCTCTTCGGCCGCCCTCGTCCTCGTTGGACGGGGAAACGCGCCGTCGTCATACTGACATGGACACACCTTCATACCGCATAATGTATCCAATATCTTCCATAGTAGATAAACTTACTTCCGCTTTGGTAAGATCACTGCATATCGAACTGAAAGATCTGTCAGATTCTCCGAAATTGAGTATATTTGAGTATGTATTACTGTCGAGTCAATTTGTTTTAGAAGTTCATCGCCTTGGCGGAGGTTCCATCCAGATCCAGGCCCGCTTCTTTTAAATATCGGCTTGTGGATAGAAGCCCCCACAAATAGAACAAAATAGCTTTATATTAGTCGCCGCATTATATTTTTGAAAACCCGCCTATTCCATAGTCTATGGTATGGAGGGGGGTCTGTAGCGTAAGAGTATGGTTAATGAGGTGATTTCAATATCTTTGGGCGAGTAATTCTCGTAGTAGTCCTCGCATAAAAACGTGTTTAGAAGTGTTAAAATTGGTGCGCAGTTTATATACTCGAAAAAGCGATCGGGGGAAGCGCCACACTCCCATTTGAGGCGTATCGATGTCATAATCTATATCTAATATGACATCATCTCTTAGCGTATGCATCCCGAAGACTTCCTCTCGCTCAATGAATGGCACAG
>JARFPK010000058.1 GCA_029167045.1 Candidatus Methanocrinis natronophilus | reverse complement strand
AATCTTTAAATACTATAGCAGCATAAGTGAGTATAATGCTTAAAGCCTTCAAATATAGGATCTATCCGACAAAAGCACAGCGGTCTAAGATGGAACAGACCTTGGAGCTGTGCAGATGGACCTATAACGAGACTTTAGCATATCGGAAAAACTCTTTCGAACAAGAAGGCAAATCCATATCTAAGTATGAGACTCACTACTTGCTGCCAGAGTGGAAGAAGAACAAACCAGAACTGACGGAGGTATTCTCTCAGACCCTCCAGAACGTCCAAGAACGGGTAGATCTGGCCTTTAAAGCGTTCTTCCGAAGGGTCAAAGCAGGAGAGACCCCGGGGTATCCCAGGTTCAAGGGGAAAGGATGGTATGATTCGTTCACCTATCCCCAGCTGGGATTCAAACTGTTTTCCGGGAAGCTGCCCCTCTCCAAGATCGGAGATGTCAAGATCAAGCTCCACCGACCCATCGAAGGCAAGATCAAGAGGTTAATCGTTCGGAGATCTTCGACCGGAAAATGGTTTGCCTGCTTCTCAGTGGAGATCGATGATCCTCCGAAGCCTCCCTGGAAAGATGGGTTGATGGCGGGCATCGATCTGGGGCTGGAGAGTTTCGCTACACTGTCCAACGGAGAGAAGATCGATAACCCACGGTTCTTTCGATCTGAGGAGAAGGCGTTGGCAATAGCTCAAAGACGACTATCCAAATATGAGAAGGGAACTCCTGAAAGGAGGAGAGCTCTCAAAGTTGTCCAGCGGACCCATGAGCGGATTGCCAACCGCAGATACGATTTTGCTCATCAAGTCAGTCACAACCTGGTCGAAAGGTTCGGGCTGATCGCTTTCGAGGATCTGAGTATCACGAAGATGCTTAAGAACCACTGCCTGGCTAAAAGCATATCAGACGCTGCCTGGAGGATGCTAGTGATAACCACATCGTACAAGGCTGAGAGCGCCGGTTCGATGGTGGTTCTAGTAGATCCTAGGAACACAAGTCAGCTATGTTCCAGGTGCGGTCTTAAAGTGCCGAAGTCGCTATCGGATCGGGTCCATGAATGTCCTCAATGCGGGCTGGTCATGGACCGTGACGAGAATGCGGCGATAAACATTTTGAGACTGGGGCTACAGTCTCTGCCAAAAGCTAGAAGCCCCGCCCTTCAGGGCGGGGAGTAGTCACGAGAACATCCTCATGGACTCGTCGACCCTGGGGAGCATCTCCTCCCCGAGGACCTTGTCCACGGCTTTTTCGAAGTCTTCGGCCGTCACAGAGGTACCAAGACGCCTTATGGCCATCATCCCCGCCTCCACGGCGATGGACTTCAGATCGGCGCCGCTCGCCCCTTCCGTCTCATGGGCTATAGCCTTGAGGTCTACTCCAGGCCCCATCTTCATCTTATCTGTATGGATCTGGAGGATGGCGAGACGAGCCTCGAAGCTGGGCATGGGTATCTCGATGATCCTGTCGAACCGCCCTGGCCGGAGGAGGGCAGGGTCGAGGATATCTATCCTGTTGGTGGCGGCGATCACCTTGACATCCCCCCTAGCTCTGAAGCCGTCCAGCTCGGCCAATAGCTGCATCATGGTCCTGTTCACCTCGGCGGATCCGGTCGTGCCGTCGTGGGTCCTGATGGACCCGACGGAGTCGATCTCGTCGATGAAGACTATGGCAGGAGCCTTATCCCTCGCCATCTGGAATATGTCCCTGACGAGCTGGGCACCTTCGCCAATGAACTTGTGGACGAGCTCAGACCCCGACATGTGGATGAAGGTCGCCCTGGAGTGATGGGCCACCGCCTTGGCGATGAGGGTCTTTCCGGTCCCGGGGGGACCGAAGAGGAGGACTCCCTTGGGAGGCTCCACCCCGATCTCGGCGAAGAGCTCCGGGCGGGTGAGGGGGAGCTCGACGGTCTCACTCACCTCCCTTATCTGATCCTCCAGGCCGCCGACCTGGTCGTAAGATACGGTGGGGGCCTCTATCAGCTCCATCGTCTTGGCCCTGACGTCTAAGGACTTGTCCATTACCCTCACTATGGTGAGGGAGTTGTTTATAGCGACTCTGGTGTTCGGCTCCAGCTTCTCCATCATCTCGGGAGATGTGGTGGTGATGAACTCCTGGTTGTTTCCATGCTGTCTCAGGAGTACGTAGTCCTCACCCATCTCCACCACCGTCGCGAGAAAGAGGGGCATCCTCCGGAGGAGGGCGTTCTCCTTCTTCAGCCGCTCCTCTTCCCGCATGTACTTCTTGTTGGATATGAGGGTCTCAACTAGCTTGGCTCTGGTATCCTCTTTCTCCATCCTGAGGGTCTCTATCTCCTCGCTGAGGCGTTTGTTCTCGTTCTCCAGAGCTGTGATCCTCTTGATGTGTAATTCCTGAATCGACTCCTGATCTGGCGTTATCGTTGACTCAGACATGTAATCAGTCGGATGCTCTTTCATGAATATAAATTACACCCTCCGGGATAGGGTGAGCATTATAAATCACCAATGGCGATCGACCGCCAAGTTTTCCGACAAATTTACATTTATCGATCCCTCAATCATCAGGGATAAGCCTTGACGACCATCGACGTTCGTCCCCATACTCCTCCGTCGATCGGCGAAGTGTGTCGGATCGGCTGCGTCTAAACCGATCAAAATATTAATTAGGAGATTCTTTGATGGTGAGGTGATCTGATGATACTCTTCGCGAAGTACAGGCCCCTACCCTTCGAGGTGGTGGAGCGTAAGGGGCTGGGCCATCCCGATACCCTCGCCGATGGCATATCTGAGGCGATATCGGTGGAGCTCTCGAGACGGTACATGGAGGAGTTCGGCGAGATCCTCCACCACAACGTCGACAAGGTCCTGATAACCGCGGGAAAGACTGAGGTCCGTTTCGGCGGCGGCAGGGTCATCGAGCCGCCGACGGTCATCGTAGGAGGCAGGGCGACCACCGCCTTTAGAATGGACCTGGATCCCATAATAGTCAGAGCAGCCTCCGATCACCTCGATAGATCTGTCGCGAACCTCAGGGAGTTCAACGTGGACTCCAGGGTAAAGGAGGGGGCGCCGGAGCTTAGGAGCCTCATGAAGAGGGGGGCGAACGACACCTCCATAGGGGTCGGGTTTGCGCCGCTCAGCCCCACCGAGGAGCTCGTCCTGGAGCTGGAGAGGAGGATGACGAAGATCAGGGGGGTAGGAGAGGATACCAAGGTGATGGCCGTCAGGATCGGCGATTCCCTGAACCTGGTGGCGGCGGCGGCGATCGTCTCCAAGTTCGTATCCTCCATGGAGGATTATCTCGAGGTTAAGGAGAAGGTCCGGGAGGCGATCGCCGGGGCCGCCGACGCCGCCATAGCCGTCAACGCCGCCGACGACGGCCAGAACATCTTCCTCACCCTGACGGGAAGCTCGATAGAGATGGGAGACGACGGCGCCACCGGTCGGGGAAACCGCGGAAGCGGCCTCATTACCCCCATGCGGCCGATGTCCATCGAGGCGATCGCGGGAAAAAACCCGGTGAACCACGTAGGGAAGATCTACAACGTCGTCGCCGGGAGGGCCGCCGCGGAGATCGCCGAGATGGAGGGGGTGACGGAGGCTTACGTCACCCTGGTGAGCAGGATCGGATCGCCCCTCAACGACCCCCTGCTCAAGGCCGTCGAGATAAGAGGGGAGCAAAATCCAAGAGATGAGGAGAAGAGGAAGATGGAGGCGATCGTAGACCGGCATCTGGAGGGGGCCGGCGATCTGGTGGAGGAGTTCATCGCCGGGAAGCTCCGGGTCTTTTAGTTTGGGCTTGAAGGGACGGCGAAATCTGGACCATCCGGAGAGGATCGCCGACTTGAAGAATAAGTGGTACGCTGAAGGTGCAACGATGCAGGCGGGGGCCCGGCAGCGGCTGCTGGGCGAAGGCCGGAATCCGAAGACCGAATCCGCGGGCAGGATGCTGAGGGCGAGAGAGGCTCGGCTTAGCTCTTGCCCACTTCCTTCTTCGCCTGCTGGAGCCTCTGCTTTGCGGTGTAGCCGGTGGCCTTCTCCAGGAAGTTTCTGTACCTCTTGTTGGTATCGAGGACCACCTCATCGGCGACATCCTCAGAGGATTCGGTTTTGACGACGAGCTTCTTGCCTTCGACGGAGACCTCGATGACTTTGAGGGCGCCGTAGCTGAGGAGGAGCCTGCCCCCCTCCTCCCTGACCTCGGTCGGAAACTCCTCCTCCAGGGCCGACCTGATCCTCCCAAGCTCGGGGCTATAGCCCCTCTTGAACGAATATTCCATGCTCAGGCCCTTCGTCTCATCCGATTATAGACCTTTCGAGCCTGCGGCCTATAGCCCCGGATTTCAGATCCGGGCGTAGGAGGAGGCGGCCCCGAGCTCCTCCTCGATCCGGAGGAGTTGGTTGTACTTGGCGGTCCTCTCGGACCGGGCGGGGGCTCCTGTCTTGAGGATCTCGGCCCCCAGGGCGACGGTGACGTCGGCGAGGGCGGAGTCCTCCGTCTCGGCGGACCTGTGGCTCGCCATCACCTTGAAGCCGTTTCTGAAGGCCATCCGGGCGGCGTCGAAGGCCTCGGAGACGGTCCCTATCTGGTTGAGCTTCAGGAGAAGGGCGTTGGTCGCCTTCATCTCTATGCCCTTGGCCAGCCTCTCGACGTTGGTGACATAGATGTCGTCGCCGACGATGATCGTTCCCGGGAGCCGGGCCGTCAGGGCGGCGAAGTCCCCGAAGGCCTCCTCATCGAAGGGGTCCTCGAGGAGGATTATGGGGTACGTCGAAACGAGGTCGGCGTAGAAGTCGACCATCTCGCCGCCGGAGAGGTTCTTGCCGTCGATGGCGTAAGAGCCGTTCTTGAAGAAGCTGGACGCGGCGGCGTCGATCCCGATCCCGATCTCTCCCTCGTAGCCGGTGACATCCAAAGCACCCATCAGGGCGTCGAGGGCGTCGCGGGTCTTGCTGAGGGGCGGGGCGTAGCCTCCCTCGTAGCCGACGTTGACGGCCCCGGCGCCGTACCTCCCCGAGAGGATCTTGCCGAGGGCGTGGTAGGTCTCGGCGGCCATCCGCAGGCCCTCGGAGAAGCAGCTGGCGCCCCTGGGGAGGATCATGAACTCCTGGATGGCGAGGTCGTTACCGGCGTGCTGGCCGCCGTTTAAGACGTTCAGCGAGGGCACGGGCAGAGCCGAAGTGTTGACGCCGCCGAGGTAGCGATATAGCGGTATCGCCAGCTCGTCGGCGGCGGCCTTGGCCACCCCCAAGGAAACCCCCAGGATCGCGTTGGCGCCGAGCTTCGACTTCGTCGCCGTACCGTCGAGGGCGAGCATGAAGTCGTCGACGGCCCGCTGCTCGAGGGCGTTGATCCCCGACTCGATCAGCTTCGGACCGATGATCTCGTTGACGTTCCTGACGGCGTGGAGGACACCCTTGCCGCCGTACCTGTCGTCGCCATCCCGAAGCTCCAGGGCCTCGTGGGTACCTGTCGACGCCCCCGAGGGGACGGCGGCCCGGCCGAAGCCGCAGCAGGTCCAGACGTCTACTTCCACGGTGGGGTTACCTCGCGAGTCCAGGATCTCGCGAGCGTGAATGTTCTCTATTTCGAATGACATCATATATCGCCTGTCGAGCCTTCGTGGCGGATTTATTTAACCTCTTTGGGAGGTTGAAAAAAGATGACTGCCCACCTGCGCATCCAGCCCCCCGGCCAGCTTTGGGGCGAGGTCAGACGTTCTCGAGCCGGAGGAGGTGGACCCTCCCCGACGACTCGCCGGCGACGATGGTGACGCCATCGGGCCCAACGGCGCAGCAAAGGATTGAACCATCGCCGGTGAAGGCGGCGACGACCACCCCCCGCTCCAGGTCCCAGACCTTGAGGGTGTTATCGTATGATCCCGATACCGCTCTTCGCCCGTCGGGGCTGACCGCCACCGCATTGACCCAACCGGCATGGCCTTTCAGGGTCCTTATCTCCTCGCCCCGTTCCAGGTCCCAGACCTTGAGGGTTTTATCACCTGATCCCGATACCGCTCTTCGCCCGTCGGGGCTGACCGCCACCGCATTGACCGAATAGGCATGGCCTTTCAGGGTCCTTATCTCCTCGCCCCGTTCCAGGTCCCAGACCTTGAGGGTGTTATCGTATGATCCCGATACCGCTCTTCGCCCGTCGGGGCTGACCGCCACCGCCCTGACCCAACCGGCATGGCCTTTCAGGGTCCTTATCTCCTCGCCCCGTTCCAGGTCCCAGACCTTGAGGGTACTATCACCTGATCCCGATACCGCTCTTCGCCCGTCGGGGCTGACCGCCACCGCCCTGACCCAACCGGCATGGCCTTTCAGGGTGCGGAGGAGGGGGGTTCCCGGCGGCATCAGGCTCGCAGTCAGGGGGCGGATCCAGGGTTCGTCTCCTTTCTCCCTGGCCCCATCGATCAGGGCCTGTATCAAGGGGGAAGGATGGGCCATAAGACGGCCCAGGATCTGGCTTGCGAGCTGAGCCTTGTCGACGGAGATGACGTGAGAAGACAGAAGGATAGCATCTCGAACGAGGCCTGCGTCTGAATCCTCGGGAAGAAGATCGTAGTCCGCCAGAAGGGAGGGGACGTCTGTGGCCGCGAGCTTCGCCCTCATCCAATTGAAATCGAAGAGAAGAGCCCGCAGCTCGTCTTCCCGCCCCGCCTCTTTCAGATGGCGGACCAGATGCTGGAAGAAGTAGCCGTCATTGGGGCCAAAGGCCCAGGCGTTGGGGGATCTCTTATTATTTAAATACTTCCCACTATATGACTCCAGCAGTCGATCGTGGAGAGCCTTCAGATCTCCAGCCTGCTTTCTCACGTAGTCGAACTGGAGGTCGTGGAGGCTCAAACGTCCGTCATCAGATCGTCTCGCTAGCGAACGAGCGACAAATAGGTCGACCGCGTCTTGGGATTCGTCCTCGTCAAGACCTTCCGGCTCCCAGAAGGTCTGCAGAACGGATTCTGGGATGGGCGTATCTTCGGGGAAGACTGCGAAATCGAGATAACGAGCTTGAAGATCTGGATCCAGATCGTCTACGCTTACCTGAATCGCCTTCAATAAGTCGTGATAGGGATAATGGGGAAAGTCGCGTTTGATTTTATCGAGATCGGCCTTTTGGAGCTTATGAAGCACATTTCTCCAGCGATCGGGTTTGCCCCGCAGCATGGCACCGGTCATGGCCAGCGCCAAGGGCAATCTGCCACATTCTTGCACAATCTCATCCGCCTCTGGGGGGAGAGAATCGACGGCTAGGCCAGCCCAGTCCGCCAGCAGCTTCCGGGCCTTGGGCTCATCCAGAAGGCCCAAAGCATATTCCACGCCTCCCAAATCTGTGATTGCGTCGACGTTTCTGGTGGTGATGAGCATCCTGCAGTCTGGCCCCAGCGAATCAAAGGCACCCGCGTCTCTGGCTATCCAGACATCGTCCAGGATTAGCAGGCAGGTTTTTTCAGCCAGAAGCTCTCGCAGCTTTTCTCTCCCTTCATTCAGGCTCTCGAAGATGCTTCCGTCGCCCAATGTCTCGGCGAGTTTAGATTGAATTTTAAGTAAATCAGCCTCTCGAATATCTCGGCCGATGCTCAGCCAGAATATCCCGTCCGGAAAAGCCAGGCGCACATCCTGATCCTGCGCCACAGCCGCCGCCAGCACCGACTTTCCAATCCCGCCCATCCCCTGGACGCCTACTTTCTTGGAGACTCCGGTGATTCCGGTCGTTTTCTTATCCCCTGATAGAACCAGCTCTTTTATCCCTTTCATCTCCTCGTCACGCGGGAGGAAGTTGGGCGGAGGCTCCGGAACGTTGACAAGCCTGCCGATCTTGCCGGGGAAGCGCTCTGGCTTGGGAATGGAATGACTCTTGATTCCGGGAAAATCGGGGGCTTCTTTTGGCCTGGGTCTTTCGTGCTTCACCTTAACGAGTAATTCCTCTCTAGCGGTCTCTTCATCCAGCCCGAAGAGGTCGATGTAGACGATGGGGCCCAGCAGTCCTTCGGGCTTGCATTCCCTGACGCGGACCGGAAGAAGTGCACCCTTTTCGCCCTTAGGGTCCTTCTTGAATGCAGCAGCCCATTCCGGCTGGGTGTAGAGGGCCTCCAGGTAATTAGTCGAGAGGACTGCGATCGTCCGCTCGGTCTCCCGAGAGGCTTTGTCCATCTCCAGCACGAAGTTGGAGCCTGGCCTAAAGTCCCAGACCTGGATCACGGTCGAATAGCCCCTCTCCTCCAGGTGCCAGGCGATCCACTCCGCCCATTCTTTGTCGGCCTTGGTGTAGCTGATGAAGAAGTCTTTCACCGGTTACCATCAAGGTCGGGATCGCTTAAAATCTTTTGGCGAGATCGGCGAAATTTGGGGTGTTTCTGTGCTCATCGCCGATTGTCACCATTTTCCCAATTTCGTCTTCCCCCGAATCTCCTCGCCGCCCACTTCGCCCATCTCCGGCACCGATACCCCCAGCTCCTCCTCCAGCCACTCCGCCACCAGTCTCCGGTGGCAGAAGGCCCCCGCCCTCTCCCAGCAGAGGAGGACGGCATCCTCGCCGAGGTCGGCATAGACCGCAGCGGGATCGAGCCTCGAGAGGACCTCCTCCCTGTAGCGCCGGGAATACTCGGCCTCGTCGATCTCGCCCCTCTTCGCCGCCTGTAGCAGGCGCCAGGATGGCGCCAGCGGCCCGTATATGCGGCCGGTCCAACCTTTCGGCTGGGTCCGGGAGATGGCGACGGCCCTGGGGTCGGCGCCGGAGCGGTAGAAGTTGGAGGTCTGCATATTAAGTCGTTCTGTCATTCGTCCCATTTCTTCTTTAAAGCACCTATCGCCGAATCTTATAATGGATTAATATATTTTCATGGAGGGAGATCCATGGAAAAAATTTATAGCTCTATGCAGAAGACTAGTAACAAGTGGTGCTGAATGAAGCCGAAATTTCCTCTGATCCTATTGGCGTTTCTGCCTGTGATAGCCCATGCATCTACAATCATAGTCGGTCCCGAGGTGTACGACTACGCCGGCATCCAGGCTGCCATCGATGCTGCAAGCTCCGGCGATTTGATCGAGGTTCACAAAGGAACATACTACGAGAATGTGGACATCGACAAAACCCTCACCCTCAAAGGCGTTGGGCTGCCGGTGGTGGATGCAGGCAGCAGCGGAAACGCAATTACCCTTTCTGCTGATGGAATCAGGCTGGAGGGATTCAAAGTGGCGAATGCCGCAGCCGCCGGAATTCGAGTAACTTCAAACGACAACATCGTGTTGAGGAACATCGCCACCGAGAACGGAAACGAGGGCATCATACTCATAAATTCCAGAAACAATACGATTTTAAATAATGACGCGAGAAACAATCACCATGGCATCTCCATAATCAATTCCAACGACAATCTCCTTTCAGGCAATAGTGCAGCTTACAATAAGAGAGTGGGCTTCATAATTAAAAATTCTCTTAATAATACATTATCGGCCAATACCGCCAACAACAATTCTGGGAGAGGTTTCCACATCGAAACATCGATGTATTCCATCATCACCGGCAATGAAATCAATGATAATCATTGGGAAGGTATCAGGATCTTAAAGTCCCATCACAATAACATAACCTACAACAATGCCCGCAACAATGATGATGGTCTTACTCTCTTCAGATCCAGTAATACTACGGTTGAAGGAAATTATCTTCATCATAATCGATGGAATGGTATATGTCTTGATGCTTTCTGCAATAATACCAAAATCTCTGACAACAATTTCAGCCATAATAACCTCATGGGCATTAGCATCAGCATCTCTAAAGAGAACCTGATCACAGGAAATAGTATCTTCCACAATGGTGAGGATGGTCTCCAGCTAATGTTTTGTAGCAATAGCACCATCTACCGAAACTACATCGCCGGAAACGCTGAAGGCAGCCGTTTTATACCCAAAAATAGCGACCTGAAGGGCACTCTGCTCAACCTCCTATCATGGATTCTTCTCAAGAACGTCGGAGATAACGTCTATGACAGTAGTAGCAATAAGTGGGATAATGGAAACGTAGGCAACTACTACGGTGATTATAACTGCGAGGATGAAGACAATGATGGGATCTGCGATTCCGCATACGAGATTCCTGGCGGCTCAAGCATAGACCGATACCCACTGGCGCAGATGAATTGAATCAATCAGTAAAAACCACCCGGAAGATAGCCCGAACATATTCAGCCTCGTCGATCTCGCCGCTCTTCGCCGCTTCGAGGAGGCGCCAGGATGGGGCGAGCGGCTCGTATATGCGGCCGGTCCAACCTTTCGGCCGGGTCCGGGAGATGGCGACGGCCCTGGGGTCGGCGCCGGAGCGGGAGAAGCTGGAGGTCTTCATGCCTTCCTCGGAGGATCGAAGCTTAAGTCATAACTTTTTTTTGTAGGATCTTTGCGCTTGCGTCATCGACTATCTGGGGGGATGATCCCGCCGCCTTCCATCCGGCATTTCGCATTAACGGTTTGAACGCTCATTAATTTTCCCGCTATCGGTTTTTTGAGAATCGATATCATTCGACGCATTATCATGGTTGGATCTGGCTAGCGCCATAAAGACTTAGAATATAATAAGCGCTTTTTTATAAGAAACTAAATTGTTAACACGGTGCTAACAGATTCAACTGAAATTATTATTAACAATAATTGAGAATTTGATTTGATTTCATGCACATTTAGATAAGCTTAAAATTCTAGATTTTCCATAGCCTACCTGCGGAATGCCGGTTCCATCAGATGACGGCATTGATCGGAGGGTCACAGAAACTCTATCGGCATCGCCGCCCAGGTGAACCCCGCCCCGCTGCTGGCCAGGACCACCAGCTTTCCGGGCCCCGCCAGGCCTTCATCCATCGCCCTCGATAGGTTGAAGAGGCCGTCGACGGTCCCCATGTGGCCGTAGTCCTTTATCGAGGTGATGGTATGGTCCCATCCGAGATCGAGCCCCCGGAGGATATCCTCCAGGAGGCTTCTTTTCACCTGGTTTGTGAGGAGGAGGTCCAGATCCTCGAGGTCGCGGCCGCTCTTCTCCAGGGCTCTTCTGATGACCCCGATGTAATTTTCAAGGTAGGTCTGGGAGAGGATCCGGTCGAGGCCGGCAGGGTCGTCTATCCGGATGTAACCCCCCATGCCGCCGGAGCTCTCGGGGCTCTGCCTCCCCTTTGTACCTCCAGAGGGGACCTTGACGGAGTCGACGGTGGATCCCTCTGTTATGGAGACGTAGGATAGGAGGCGGTTGGTCGCCTCGCCCTTCCTGAGGATGGCGGCGGCGGCCCCGTCTCCGACCATGAATAGGGAGAGGGCGCTTTGATCACTGTAATCGACGGATATGGAGAGCTTCTCGCTGCAGACGACCAGGGCGTGGCTCTTATCGGGATCGTCCAGGAGGAGGGTTTTTGCGATGTTGATACCGAGGTTTCCGCCGTTGCAGCCGTTCTTCACCTCGAAGGCGTAGCAGCCGTCGGCCCCCAGCGCCGCCTGGATCCTGGCGGCAGGAGACCAGATCCGGTAGTCGTAGAACCCTGCGCCGCAATAGACGATCAGGTCGATCTCCCCGGGGTCGATCCCGGCCCTCTCCACCGCCTCCTTCGCCGCCCGGATCCCCATCTCGGACGGATGCTCGTCCTCGGCGGCGACGTGCTTTCGCTCCATCCCGATCTTCTCGATGAAGACCTCCGCCGGGATCCCCGAGAGCCTCGCGATCTCTTCGCTGGTGATCGTCCCCGGCGGTATGTAGCTTCCTATCCATCATTTCGCACTAACGGTCGAATATCCAAACATTTCCCCCTAACATTTCCCCTATCCTCCTATAATTAATAGGAAAGATTTGTTAACCCGACCTCCCCAGCGCTTAGGCACACATATGAAGAGCATCCAGGACGAATCCCTTTTCGACTACATCTTTGCTTTGATAAAGTGATAAAAACTCGCCTCGATAAAGGAGAATAAACTTGTCCATTTTACTAACGGCATGAGAGGCCGCGTTTTTTCTCAGAGATACATGAAACTTGCCGTCTATCGCTCTCCACTCGATGAACTTCGCATCCCTCTTTGCTGTTGCCCTGAATACCTCGCCGGGGTTCATCCAAGGTTTCAAGCTCTTGGATTTTAGCACTTCCATCAGATCGTATAACCGCTTGTAGAAGGTGTTCTTCTCCTGATCCTTTCGTTTCTGATCGTAAAATGCGTATCCATCCAACCTATTCTCACCTATATCAATGCTCACGGGCATCACAAAGAGCGGTTCTTTTTCGTAGAGCCTAAGATGGTCAGGGTCATCGATGCGGTTGTGGATGGTAGAATATCGCTTCCTTGGGCACAATCTAAAAATCAAGTGATTTCGCGTTTTTGGAAATATACCGCTACTTTACTTTAACTCTCTATTTCTAAGGTCTTATCGAACCTGAGCAAGTACAATATTATTCCAGAATAAGTTGTTCA
>JARFPK010000057.1 GCA_029167045.1 Candidatus Methanocrinis natronophilus | reverse complement strand
CTTGAGCTACACCCTCGCAGAATGCAGCGGCGAGAGCACCGTGGTGGTCTACGTCAACTGAACTTTGGCGAAATAGGCTGCGGATGGGATCGAATGGATCGGCGGCGGAGTTTCAGCCGCTGATCCCAGAATTCTTTTCGTCCCCCGGAAATCTCCCCCGGTTATGCCAGGAAGATAGGAGGTTCATGGAGGTCTACGGTCGAAGACCATGAGGTAAAGCCTCTTGTTGTACTTCTCTATAGCCCTTTTCGCTTCCACCATCGAGTAGACGTAGATCGCCAGTATCAGGGGGATGAGAAAGACGCTTCCTCCGACGAAGGTCTCGCCGGTAGTCAAGGGACCTAACCCCTGGAGGGATAGGAACCCTGCCAGGAGGAGTCCGTTGGCCAGGAGCAAGAGAGCACCCTTAACAGTCTTTCCAGAGTAGATCAGCCCCCCTCCTCCAAAGAAGGATATGGCCAGCAGCAGCCCCACCACCAGCTTCTTTCGTTCAAGCTCGTAGAAGACTATCCTCTCCATCTCCGGCATCCTCTGGGCGTTATCCCATATGACCTCGAACTTCTCTTCCTCTCTCATGGTAAAGGCCTCGAACTTAATGGATCACCTCGATTTAAAGGTTAGACTATTTGCCCAACCTACGAAAAGTATTTTTATGACTTTATGCGTAACAGATATATAACTACGATATATAAACAGATCAGGTCAGTTCGTGAGGGAGCCATGCTAACCCTTTTAGCCACCGTCGCAGGTTCGATGATCACGGGATACTCCGCTTATAAGATCCTTACGATCCGTAAGGGGCGGGATCGGAAGCTGCGGGATATGGAGGTATTGAGGCGGCTCAATATGCCTCCAAAAAAGCAGGCCCGCGTATGGAGCGTCCTGATGGTCCTGGGGATCGTTCTCCTAACGCCTGGCCTGGGCCTTCTCCTCTCCAACGATCCGGTCTCATGGTCGGTGGGGGGCAGATCTCCGTCTGATATGAGGGTCGACCCCGGATCTGGGAGGCCTGTCATGGTTCCGCCCACTGAAAAGCTGGATAAGACCCCCAGGATGGTGGAGAGGGACGAATCCGGCAGATCTGCCAGCCCCGCATTCTTCGTATCCTCCGGCGGCGGGAAGAGTTCCTATTCAGGAGGAGTAACGGCTCCGGACAAGCCTTCAGATGTGATCGTCTCAGCCGTCGATGAGAGGTCCCTGAAGGTCGAAGGCGCCGATCCCAGGGCCGACGCCGTCCGCGCCCCCCCTGCCGTCATCTCAGAGATTGGTGAGGCTCCAGAGGTGTTAATAACCCCTTCAGCCCAGGCCACCCCAAGGATCGAGAGGGAGCCGGAGAAGACCGAGAGGGCGAGATCCGGCGGGTACCAGGAGCCGAAGGTCGATAATGGGGAGGTTCCGGAGACGGCTCCCGCCAACGTCCCGCCAGCTGATGGAGGGCAGGCTATTGAAGAGGTGAAGCCGGTTCAGGAGGAGAAGACAGCCTTCCAGAGAGGATCTTCTCACCCTGATCCCGGATCCCCCTCCGCCAGCTCCCTTCCTCTGGCAGCGGTGGTAGATGTAGGGCCTGAGAAGAAGACCTCCCCCGAGATATTCGGACCCTTCGCGGCTTTGAGCAGCCCGGAACCTATATCAAAGACGCCTCCAGCCGAGCCGGTGGTCATCGAGATCGATCCAGAAAGAGAGGGGTCTCTGGATCGATCAGGCCACCAGGAGGTCGGAGACTTATACGAATCGGACCCGACTATAGATTCGACCGACCCCGTTGATTTTGAGGTCGAGCTGGACCTCTCAGAGCCGCCGACCTCTCCCGGGTCTGTAGATGAGGGGGGTGAGCTAGATCCCGACCTCTCCGAGAACTCCTCCGAGGATGCTCAGACCGTCGAGCCGGTTCTGGCAACAGAGCTGTCGGGGGAGGCGGATACCGGACGGTTCAAGAGGCTGGTATTCATGGACGACCCTTCGGGAGATCCTGGAGCAAGGGACGGCGACTCAGGTGAATTGAGGGGGCTTTCTAACGGATCTATTTCAAATATGACAAACGCTTCCGGCGGGATCGGTATAGGTCCAAGCCCCATCGGGTTCGATGGAGGACTTGGCCTCGGGAGAGAGTTCAACGGCTCATGGGTGCCGTTCCAGCTGGGGGCGGGGACCGATCGAGGAGATGTCTATAAGCAGGTCTCGTTAATCGAATTCGAAAAGATGGACTTCAGATCGAACTTCCATGGCGGATTTGGTTTTACTCCCACAAGTCTGATCTGAAGGCTTGCAGGGGTGGATTATTGACCGATCAGAGGTTAAGTCCTGCGACAGATCCGGGGTCGCAGGGTGGATGGTGTTTGAGATGGCCGATATTTCATCAGATCGGGGGATGGTCGATGGTGGGAGATCTACTCAATCAAGGGAGAAGAATAAGGGTCAGTGAGGCACCTCGCTCTCATCTCTCCGGGTCCGGGTCAAAGGTCTCCGCCAGAAGAAGTGCACCGATCCTCCTGGTCATCCTCCTCCTCGGGACCTCTCTTGCGGACGGAGAGGAGCTCCTTGCCAGTGACTGGACTGAGATGGGGAACGCTCAGGCGGGTAGAGGCGAGTTGCGGGAGGCGGTAAGGAGCTATGATAGGGCGATAGCCCTCGACGCCTACAACCCCGACATCTGGTACAACAGGGCCCTAGCCTTGAGCAGTCTTGGCGAATATGAAGAGGCTCTCCGATGCTACCAGAGGGCGGCGAACCTCAGGCCCTTCGACCCCGACATCTGGCAGAGCCGGGGGGCGGTTCTCTCCTCCCTCGGCAGGTACGAAGATGCCCTGGAGAGCTACGATCGGGCGACGGATTTCAGCTCTGCGGACGCCAACGCCTGGAATAACAGGGGTACGGTCCTGGCGGCTCTCGGGAGGTACGGTGAGGCGATCGAATCCTACGATCGGGCGATCCAGCTGCAGCCTGGAGACGCCGACGCCTGGAACAACCGGGGTACGGTCCTGGCGGCCCTCGGAAGGTACGGTGAGGCGATCGAATCCTACGATCGGGCGATCCAGCTGCGGCCTGGAGACGCCGACGCCTGGAACAACAAGGGCTCCGCCTTCCACCAGATGGGCCGATACCAGGAGGCTATCGACTGTTATGATAGGGCCATCGGGCTTGATCCCCACCACAGATATGCATGGCACAACAAAGGGCTCCTATTCCCAACCTTGGACGAGGGGACGAAGGAAGCCTTCGCCCTCTTTAGGAAGAGGATCTACACCGAGACGGAGGCCGCCCCACCATCCCTCCAGGAAGGTAGAGCAGATCCGATGGAGGCAGAGGATCGGATTGGGGGTGGGAGGGTTTCGGGTTGGGCCGTCCCGCTGGCGATGGCGGCGGTCCTATTGACGGGGTTACTTTTTAACGCAGGAGGGAAGAAGAGGGCCTATTATAGGGACTATCTCCAGTCGTCCCTAAATAGGCTCGTCCTGATAGGGGACCGATCCCTCAGAAGGCGCTTACTATGATAGAGAAGCTAATCATCGTATTTGTCTTGGCGGCCGTCTGGGCGCCTTTAGCCTCGGCCGCCCCATTTGAGGCCAGTGGAGTGGTGATCGCCGTCGAGAGCGGCGACGTCTTTGACGTCGAGATAACAGTGACCGATCCGAGGATAGTATCCGGGATCGAGACGGTGAGGCTCGCGGGCGTAATTTCGCCTCCGATGGGATCGGCCTTGGGGAAGGCAGCAAAGGAGTTTGCTTCGAAGTACCTCATGAACAGGACCGTCTGGCTGGACATCGATGAAGAGAGAGACGGCGGACGAGATCCCGAGGGGAGGCTCATATCCGTGGTCTATCTAGAAGACCCGGACGGAGAGATCAATCTCACCCACCCCTTCAACAGGATCCTGGTAGACGGGTCCTACGCCGAGGTCGGCAGCTTCGAGGGTACCGAGTTCGATCCGGCGGCATGGTGGCGATACGAGGGAACCTCCTCCTCTAGGGGAGAGGCGGTCTGCATAAATGAGGTGGAGGCGAACCCCGATGGCAGCGATGACGGGAACGAGTGGTTGGAGCTTTACAACCCCGGAACTGAGGACGTTGATATCGGTGGCTGGACGGCGACATCGGCTGGCGGGTCCGTCGTCTCGATACCTTCGGGGACGACCGTCCCCACCGGGGGGTTCTTTGTGGTGACCTTCGACGGCTACTGGCTTAGAAATAGGGAGGAGACCGTCGTCCTAAGAGATGAAGAGGGGGCTGAGGTAGACAGGACGCCGGCTCTCGACGACGATGGTGACGACGATTACAGCTGGTCGAGATACCCCGACGGCGGCGACGAATGGGTTTACATAGTTGCGAGCCCCGGAACGGCGGTGCCCTCGAGAGATCTAGCCGAGGAGGCCATCTATGAAGATACCAATAACTGGCTTTCGAGCTCCTGCGACTGCTGTCCTTACGGCCTATGGGATATCTCGGACTTTCTCCAGTAGATCGAACCAATGGCTCCAGTCCCCCGATCCGACCGGGTGAAGATCGTCTCAGTCCGCCGTGGGATCGGGGGGCTTGCTCCTATTCGGACTCTAGATCCTCTGCCCTCTGGAGCGCCTCTTCAGCCTCCTCGTACCTCTCCAGGGCCTTCAGGGCGAAAGCCATATTCTTCCAGGCGGTGGTATATTCTGGGTAGATCTCCACCGCCTTCCTGAAGCACTCCACCGCCTCCCCGGACCTTTTTAAGGCCGACAGGCAGACTCCTCTGTTGTTCCAGGTGTAGAAGTCGAAGGGGTCGATGATGATCGACTCGTCATAACATTCGAGGGCTTCCTCGTGCCGCCCCAGGTTGTCGAGGGCAGCTCCTTTGTTGTTCCAGGCTCTTCCGGCTCTGGCCCCCAGGGGCTCGATCTGTATGGCCCTGTCGTAGGAGTCGGCGGCATCCTGGAACCGTTTCATTGAATGGAAGGCGTAGCCCTTGACGATCCAGGATCTGGCGTCCGAAGGATCTACCTTAAGAGCCTCATCCGCCGACTCCAGCGCCTCTTCGTGCCTGGCCAGCTCGTTCAAGGCTATCGCCTTTCCCCGCCAGCTTTGATGATGACGTGGCTCAATATCGAGGGCCGTCTCAAAGGATTCCAGCGCCTCATGGTATCGTCCAGCCTTCCGGAGGGATTCACCGAGGAGGTGCCACGCATCGATGAATTGGCGGTCTATTTCGAGGGCTTTTCTGAGGGATTCGATGGCATCCTCAAAGCTCCCCGAGCTGTGCTCGGCGGCGCCCTTCTTATAACAGTAATCCGGATCCATCAAGCTCCATCCTCCTGATCAGAATATTCGATAAAAACAAGAATTCTGAATCTCAGCCCGGAGTTTGGGCATGGAGGCTGTTAAGCCTTATGCTCTCCTCCAAGGAGGCCGGATACATATTCTCTGAGCTCTGACGCCGCCTCGCCGATCACCTGGGCGGCGGATCTGCGGATCTCTTCGAGGTCGAGGTTGAAGGATCCGATCACCCCCGCCAGGTCAGATAGCTCCCCAGGGAGATCGATGCTCCCAGTTTTAGCGTGAAGGAGGGCGCCGGAGAGGAGGAGGAGGAGGAGGAGGATTAAGGCGACGGCCTTCGCCTTAAACCTCTTCTTCTTCCCCGCTGCTGCGATGACAGGCCTATCCCCCCCACCTCCCCGAAGAAGCCCCCTCTTCTCGGCGACGTTCCTTCTGAGCCGGTCTACCTCGGAGGGGCCCCAGAGCCTCACTCCCTGCCTCGCCGCCAGATCCGACGCGGACCTGGAGAAACCGGACGATGGCGAGAGGAGGACGGTGATCTCTCTGCGAATCTCCTCTCTCTTCCTCTCTATCCGAGCCAGATCTCCCTCCGTCAGGGGAAGGTCAGATTCCATATGGTAAATGACATAGGTGATCTCGTGGCCGACCTCGTCCATCCTGGACGCGGCCATCTCCACGAGGCCGTCATCGGACCTCCTCCATCCCTCCACCCTGTAACCGTTCAGCTCCAGTAGATCAACAAACTCCTCTTCAAATGAGCATCCTGCCCGTGATCTGCTCAGACATATCACCCCCAGATCATCTCCACTTCCCCCAAGATCTAAGAAGCAAGTCCCGGGATTACATATACACCGGGGAAGCTCTTACCGACTTTTTGGAGAGGTTCGACCCCAAGTTCGCCCCAGAGACAAATGCCTTATATATTATGATATTCAATGGTTATTTATAGTTGGGGCAGAGCTCAGCCAGGGGTGGATCTTCCTCACCCGGAGTTCTGAGTATATCCCGGATTTGACGGGGGTGCTCACCGTCATGGCAAGATATATATTGCTATGCCGCAATTCGCCCTCCTCATGGTATCTGGACGGTGGTGATGAAAAATGAGTTCGATGCAGTCTGAGATCGCCGGCCGTTTGGTCCAGTTCCTCGATCTGGACACCGATGGAAGAAGGCGTTTCGTTCTTGGAGTGATCCTGGAAGGGGGCGAGATCACCGTAGCCTCTCTTTACAAGGCGGTCAAAGAGCAGTTTGAGACCTCTCGTAAAGTCGTCGCATCCCTCTTGGGCTACATCTGCTCCAAGCTGGGAATCCTCAGGGCGCACAAGAAGTCTTACCGTCTCCCCACGGTTTACATACTCAAAGAGGAGTACACCGATCTGGTCAGGTCGGTGCTCAACGCCACCAAAGCTCCCAACAGTTCATGACTCAAGTCAAGAACGCTCCTCGAACCGCCACGACACTGAAGATCAGATCCAAGTCGGAGCATTGGATCAGCCACTCAAAAGACCCCTACCTTGAGCTGATGCTACGCCTATTTCAGGACGAGAAGACGGCCCGTCGGGGGAGAGATTTTCTCAACATGGTGGAGGAGTCTCAAGAAAGGGGCGAGCCTCTTAAGACGAGGGACTGGAAGATTATTATGGAAGGGCTGGACGTCTCCAGGTCCGCCTTCTACTTCATGAGAAACAAGCTGTTGGGGGCGGGGCTCATCGTCGTCCGGTCGGGAGAGTATAGGCTCTCCGGGATGTTCAGCCGCGATCTCGCTGATATGTCCCGATGGTGGTGGACGGCGGTCATGGGGAACGATCCTGAGACTTTATAGCTTTCACCGCTGCAACATGGCCCGAGGAGGGTCATAAGGCGGCGGTCAGATCCCCCATCCTCTTCTCGATCGTCGAGACGATCCTGTCGTTCTCCATATATTCAAGGCCGGCTCCGCAGAAGGGGCAAACGAAGTTATTCTCGCTCGCCTCGTCGAAGACGAAACGTGCACATCCGCCGACACATGCGTAGAATATGTGGTCCTTCTCGTAGCTGAGCCGCTCTTCGAGCTTCCTCAAGAGCTTTCTAGCCTCCGCCTCCAGGGCCCGGTCGAGGTTCTCAACGCATAGGGTCCAGAGATAAGTCAGCCAGCCGCTCTCCGGGTCTCTCTCCCTCCTGTACTTGGCAAGACGGTGCTCATATAGGAGATAAAGCGTCCTGCGGACTGTATTGAGGCTTATCCCGGTGATCTCAGCGACATGCTCATCGGTGACTTCATCCTCGGGCATCGACTCGACTATCTGGAGCCCCTCCTCGCCTACGAGCTTGCAGAGATAAGAGCGGTATATCGGGTCCTCAATCGATACCAATGAATAACCACCAGATTCTCCCGGAGGGAGATTTTGCTTCTATATCGTTATTCTCCATCTTATCTTCCCGTGTCAGGTAATATTTCGCATCTATCGCTTATAGCGGTTTCCCTGGCCGTTATAGGGCAGGTCGAGCCCCCGAACCCTCACCTCTCCGTAAAAACAAAAGGGCTTTTGACCTGGAGGTCAGGTCCGAATCCTCCTCGACCTCTCGACCATATCGACGAACTTTCTCTTCTTGGCTATCGCCCTCTCGGCGGCGATGTCGACCTTCTCCCTCATCTCGGCGAAGTCCCGGAGAGGCCCAGCGTCCACCGCCTTCTTTATGGGGGTGTAGGCCGACTCCCGGAACCGGGGCTCAAACTCCTTAACACCGCCGTCGGCGTGGAGCTCGACGCCGGACCCCTCCTCGACCCGTCCTACCGTCTCGATCTCGACCCCCCTACCCCTCACTACCTTCTTGATCTCCTCGGCGGAGGTGGGGGGTGCGATGATGAGGAGGGCGTCTATCGAGACCCCCAGGTAGTCGATCTCGAGCGACTCCAGCATCTCCAGGACCCGCCGGTTGACGAGACTCGCCATCGCATCCTCGAAAAAGACTAGCTTTACCCCGGCGGTCTTGGAGATCTCCTTCGCGTCCCCCCGGATGCCGCCGTTGGTGACGTCGGTCATGGCATGGATCTCGACCTCCGCGTCGAGGAGGGCCGAAGCCGCCTCCAGAAACTTGACGTTGATAGTCTCCTGGACGACTTCGTGACGGCCGTAGTAAAGGGCGGCGGCGCATACCGTCCCTCCTCCGGCTCCCTCCGTCATCAAGATGACGTCTCCGGGGGCGGCGTCCTTCCTCGGCGAGAGCCGATCCGAGACCCCCACCGCCCCGACGCAGCCCGTCAGCCTATCGCCGATGACCATATCCCCGCCGATCCGCAGGGTAGATCCGGTGACGAGGGGGACCTTCGCCAGCTCCCCTACGGCGGCGATCCCCGCCAGGTGGTCGAAGAGGCGGCCGATGTCCCCGTCGTCGGCGAGGTGGATGTCAGAGAACATGGCTACGGGGCGGGCCCTCATGACGTATATGTCCCTCAGGGTCGCCCTGGTGACGTGGAAGCCCGCAAGGAAGGGGTAGTCGCTGAGGCGGGAGTGCATCCCGTCGACGGTGAGGACGATGTACCTTCCTCCCGCCTCGACCGCCCCTGAGTCGTCGAGCTGCCGGGAGTCGATGACCGCCCCCGTCTCCCCTATCACCTCGGCGATCTTCTCGTGGGCGTAGAAGTCGCCCGAGCCTCGGGAGCCAACCCCGAACTCCCCCATGGTGACCCCCGCCACCGGCAGGTCGAAGACGTTGCCTTTCGGTTCCAGGGTCGCCATCGCCTCTTCTACCACCGCTTCTGCGAGCCTATCGGCATGCTCCGCCGTAATCCTCTCCCCCTTCACCTCGAGGATCATCCCGGCGAGCCTCTCCTGGACGTCTTGGTCGCCCCTGGAAAGGGCCCTCTTCGCAAATCCCTCCAGATCCATGGAGGGGTGTTGGCCGCGGAGGATAAAAAAGCTCCATCCTGCCGGGCAGGGGTACAGAATATATCCTCGAAACGCGTATAGTTGGAATAAACCCGATCATGGCGGCCTGGGAATAGTCCAAGATAATTCTTTGAGGAGGGTTATATCTGATTCCTGATATGAAGTTCGTTCCCACCACCTGTCCTTACTGCGGGGTAGGATGCGGCCTCAATCTCGTCGTCGGTGGGAAGAGGGTGATGGGGGTGGAGCCGTGGCAGGCCCACCCCATAAACGAGGGGAAGCTCTGCCAGAAGGGGAGGTACGCCCACCAGTTCATCCACAGCCTCGACCGGCTCACGGCCCCCCTTATAAAGAGGAAAGGTGGCTTCGTCCCTTCGAGCTGGGAGGAGGCCCTGGGGCTGGTGGCGGAGAGGCTATCATCCTATGGTCCTGAGGAGATCTTCTTCCTCGCCTCGGCGAAGGCGACGAATGAGGAGAACTATCTGATGCAGAAGTTCGCCCGGGTCGTCGCAAAGACGAACAACGTAGACCACTGCGCCCGCCTCTGCCACTCCTCCACCGTCTCCGCCCTCTCGGAGGTCTTCGGATCTGGGGCTATGACCAACTCGATCCTCGACATAGAGGAGTCAAGATGCATCTTCGTCATAGGTAGCAACGCCTTCGAGCAGCACCCCCTGATAGGGCGCCGGCTCGTCATGGCGAAGAAGAGGGGGGCGAAGATCATCTGTGCAGATCCGAGGCAGACCCCCACCGCGAAGGCGGCAGACCTCCACCTCCCCCTCCGCCCCGGGACGGACGTGGCGCTTTTGAACTGCCTGATACGCCAGATCATAAAGAACGGGTGGGAGGACCGAGATTTCATCGAGAGGAGGACCCGGGGGTTCGAATCGGTCCTGGAGACGGTGAATAAAGAAGTATACAGCCTCGAGAACGCCGCGAAGATCACCGGGGTCAACGCATCCGAAATCGAAAGAGCGGCGGAGTGGATCGGGACGCTTAGGCCTGCGGGCCTCATATATTCGATGGGGGTGACCCAGCATACCACCGGGGTCGAGAACGTCCTCTCCATCGCCAACCTGATGATGCTCACCGGAAACGTCGGAAGACCCGGGTCCGGCGTCAACCCCCTCCGGGGCCAGAACAACGTCCAGGGGGCCTGCGACATGGGAGCCCTCCCCCACGTCTACAGCGGATATCAGAAGGTCACCGAGGAGGCTTCCCGCCAGAAGATGATGGAAGTCTGGGGGGTGGGCGACCTGGGCGATCCGAAGGCGGGGGTTACCTCCACGGAGATGATGGAGATCCTGGCGGAGGGGCAGGGGCAGATAAAGTGCCTCTACCTGATGGGGGAGAACCCGATGATGACAGACCCCGACCTGGCCAGGGTCAAGAGAGCCCTCAGCAACCTGGAGTTCATGGTATCCCAGGAGATCTTCATGACTGAGACGACAGAGCTCGCCGACGTCGTCCTCCCAGCCGCCTCCTTCGCCGAGAAGGACGGGACCCATACCAATACCGACCGGCGGGTCCAGAGGCTGAGGAAGGCGGTAGATCCGCCGGGGGAGGCGAGGCCTGACTGGAGGATCATCTCCGATCTCGCGAGGCTCATGGGGTATGAGAAGGAGTTCTATTACAGAAACGAGGAGGAGATCTTCGAGGAGATCGTCAGGGCGACCCCCTCCTACGCCGGGATGAGCTACCGCCGTCTCGAGGACCCCCACGCCCTCCAGTGGCCCTGCCCCGCTCCCGACCATCCAGGAACCCCCATCCTCCACCGTGAGCGGTTCGCCACCCAAGACGGCCTGGGCAGGTTCTCCGCCGTCGAATGGAGACCCCCCGCCGAGGTTCCCACCAGGGACTACCCCCTCGTCCTCACCACCGGAAGGTCCCTCTGGCACTGGCATGCCGGGTCGATGACCCGCCGCTCGGAGAGCCTCGACGCCGAGGTGAAGACCGGCTGGGTGGAGATGAGCGATGTCGACGCCGCGGATATGGGGATAGAGGACGGGGAGGTCGTCTTGGTCTCTTCCCGGAGGGGTAAGATCGCCGTCCCGGCGAGGGTGACGGGGGAGATTAAAGAAGGGGTCGTCTTCATACCCTTCCACTTCCGGGAGTCTCCTGCAAACCTCCTGACGATCGGAGCCCTTGATCCCGTCTCCAAGATCCCCGAGTTCAAGGCATGTGCCGTGAAGGTGGAGAAGATGGGGAGGGGGCGGTAGCATCCGAGGAGACGACGCCATGGGCGAATTAAAGATGCGGGGGAAGGTGGAGATGGTCGCCGAGGTAGAGGGGGCGGGGAAGGGAGAGGTTATCGACAAGGGAGAGGTGGTCGTCAAGGGGGATATGGTATACGCCTGGGCGAGGGACCCCAGCCTCCGGAAGAGGGGCGAGTCGGGGGGAGCCATCACAGCTCTCCTCAAGTTCGCCCTGGAGGAGGGGATCGTCGACGCCGTCCTGGGGGTCAGGAGGGGGCTGGACCTCTACGACGCCAGGCCGGTCCTGATCACCGATCCGGGAGAGGTGGAGGAGACGGCGGGCTCCATACACGGAGGAACCCTCCTCCTCTCGAAGCTCTTCGCCAAGTACCTCGGGGGCGCGGAGGGGTTGAAGATAGCCGCCGTCATGAAGGGGTGCGACGTCATGGGAACCTTTGAGCAGGCGAAGAGGGGGATGGTGAATATCGACAACCTCCTCCTGATAGGCCTCAACTGCGGCGGGTCCATCGCCCCCGCCATGATGAGGCGGATGATAATCGAGGTCTTCGGTGTCGACCCCGGGACCGTCGAGAAGGAGACGATCCACAAGGGTAGGTTCCACATCACCGTCGGGGGAGAGCGTCGGGCAGTCCGGATCCCGGAGCTGGAGGAGAGGGGCTACGGCCGCCGGGAGAACTGCAAGAGGTGCAAGATGAAGGTCCCGAGGGGGGCAGATCTAGCCTGCGGCAACTGGGGGGTAAAAGAGGAGCTGGTGGGGGAGGCGACCTTCGTCGAGGTCTGCTCCGAGAGGGGCGGAGACCTCGTCGAGAGGGCCTCGGCCGCCGGGGCGATCGGGGTAGGCGTCCCTGACGGGGCCTGCATCAAGGCCCGGAAGAGGAGGGAGGATATGATCGTCAATTTGTCCGATGAGGAGGAGAAGGAGGAGTTCGACCCCCTGAAGGGAAGCCGGGACAGGATGAGGTTCATAATCGAGGAGACGGCCCCATGCATCAAGTGCTACGCCTGCGTCGAGGTCTGCCCCGCCCTCTTCAACACCACCGGGCCCTACATGACGGCGTTTCCGGGGATCGTCCCCCCAGGAATCGAGTTCCACCTGACGAGGTACGCCCATGTCGCGGATAGCTGCATAAACTGCGGCCAGTGCGAAGAGCTCTGCCCCATGGATATCCCCAACTCTTTGATCATGCACGCCATCGCCGCCGACCTGCAGGAGCTCTATGGATATAAGGCCGGGGAGGATATGTCGAGGCCTAAGATGGCCCTCATGAAGGACCCAAAATCCGCCCCCACGTCACCTCCTGCCGAAGATCTTCTCCAGCTCCGCCTTCGATAAGGTGACGGTGGTGGGCCTCCCGTGAGGGCAGGTTCGCGGGTTGTCGGTGGCGAATAGCCCCCTGAGGAGGTCGTGCATCTCCTTCCAGCCCATATCATGCCCCGCCTTGATGGAGCCGCGGCAGGCGAGGAGCTTGAGGATCTCCTCTTTTGCCGTCGCCTCCGTCCCGACCCTCCCCAGGGCGAAGAGGTCCCTCAGGACGTCGTGGACCGCCTCGGTCCTCTCGAGCCTCACCCCGATCGCCGGGACGGCCCGGACGGCGTAGGCGTTGGGGCCGAAGGACTGGACGTCGAAGCCCATCTCCGCCAGGGTCGGGCCCCACTCCTCCAGGAGGACCGCCTCCTTCGGCGATAGCTCCAGGGTGACCGGCTCGATCAGCTCCTGGGATATGGTTCCGGCGTCGTATTTTTCCGTCAGGCTCTCGTAGCGGACCCTCTCGGCGGCGGCGTGCTGGTCCACCAGGACTAGCCCCCCCGGCCCCTCCGCCACGATGTAGAGGGATAGGGCCTGGCCTAGGATCCGCAGCCCCCCCGGGAGCGGCTCCGCCTCGATCTCCAGCTCGAGCCTCCTCCTCCCCGAATATAGGGGAAGGGTCCTCTGAAGGTCCGATGGGAAGCCGCCGGGATCGGATCCGCCCCCCGTTACCCCCTCCTCGGGGACGACGGAGCCGGCGGCCCCAGGACCTGGAGCATCCACCACCGTCCCGCCCTCCGGGACGAAGAGGTCCGTCGGAGCGGTCCCCTCCGCCG
>JARFPK010000056.1 GCA_029167045.1 Candidatus Methanocrinis natronophilus | reverse complement strand
GCCCCGGAGCCTCCGGGCCGTCCCTCCGACGGCTGGATGCCTGTATATCATCCCGTGTTTGGGAGAGGGGGCCTTTCCCCGGAGGTGCTTGAAGAGCGCCTTCTCCGCCCCCATCACCTGGATCGCCGAGGCGGGCATCCCCGATAGCCTCTTGAGGCCCCCGGCCCGGGAGATCATCCTGGCGGCGAGGAGGGGTCCGGCGAGGTTTGAGAGGTTGGGGGCGATCTGGGCCGTGGCGGTCTCCAGACCACTTTGAGTCGACTCGCGGGCCTCCCGGAGATCGAGGACGGATCGGGCAAAAACCCCGATCGACCCCTCCTCTTCGGCCAGAGCTTCTGCGAGGGGGCCGCCCCGGAGGCCGCGGTCGTCGGTGAGGCGGGACCACTCGTAGAGCCTCTCCTCCAGGGCGTTTATCACCTCGTTGAGGTCGTCGAGGGCCTCGACCGCCTGGAGGAGGTCGGCCTCGGCCCCGGCAGAGGCCCGCAGCTTCCCCTTCGCGAAGTCGAGGGCCGCCGTCCGCAGGGCGGAGTTGTAATCGGAGTCTCCGGGAAAGAGCCCCGCCTCCAGGGCGAGCCTCCGCAGGTCGGGCTGGACCGCGGACCCCGAGGCGGAGGGGGCCGTTCTGGGGGAGGTGGGGATCGACCCTCCTGATATTCCCATAAGCCTCACCGCCGCCTCCTCGGACCCCCCGCCCCGGGAGACCTCCCCGGATTCGTCGTCGATATACCCAAACCAGGTAATGATCTTCATCCGATGCCTCATCATCCGCCGGGTTCCATATTACTTTCGCCCCACCGGAAGTAAGTTTATCTACCATGAAAGCCTCCTTGTTATTGCCTCTCTATTAAAAAAACTGGAGGTCTATTGAGATGAAAGAAGCCGTCGAGCAGATTTTGGCTCGGCTGCGGGACCAGAAGGTGGAGGTCCCCGCAGACGAGGTGGAGAGCCGTCTGAGGCTCCTTGTGGAGAAGTTCGGGGTCCCTGAAGCCGAGGCGTCCCGGTCCGTCGTCAACTACTTCCTTAAAGAGCATGGCATATCTCCCGCCTCCTTCGCCGCCCGGAAGAGCGAGCGGGTGAAGGTCGGCGAGGTGAACGGCCCGGAACGGTGGATCGACCTGGAGGCGAAGGTGGTGGAGCTCTGGGAGGCCACCAGCAGCGCCATATCCCAGACGGGGCTTATCGGAGACGAGACCGGGACGATCAAGTTCGTCAAGTGGACGAAGTCCGACCTTCCGCAGCTCGAGCTCGGAAAGAGCTACCTGTTCAAGAACGTCGTCACCGACGAGTTTCAGGGGAGGTGGAGCGTCAAGCTGAACAGGACTAGCGGTATAGAGGAGCTCGCCTCCGAAGTGAAGGCTGCCGAGGCCCCGGTCGGGGGCGCTGTCCAGGAGATGAAGATCTCGCAGATCAGTGAGCCCGCCCGATGGATCGACCTCCGGGCGAAGGTGGTCCAGCTCTGGGAGCCGACTAGCGAGACGATATCCCAGACGGGGCTCATCGGCGACGACTCCGGGGTGATAAAGTTCGTCAAGTGGACGAAGTCGGAGCTTGCCGACCTCGTCGAGGGGGAGAGCTACCTCTTCAAGAACGTCGTCACCGACGAGTTCGACGGCAGGTTCAGCGTCAAGCTGAACAGAACGAGCAAGATCGAGCCCCTCGAGGTGGAGGTGGAGGTGAGCCCCCAGGAGGCGAGCTTCTCGGGGGCGATCGTCGACGTCCAGAAGGGCTCGGGGCTCATAAAGCGGTGCCCCATCTGCAGAAGAATGCTGACCAAGGGGGTCTGCGGGGAGCACGGAAAGCAGGAGGGGACCTACGATCTGCGGATAAAGGCGGTCTTAGACGACGGCCAGAGGGTCCAGGAGGTCCTCATCAACCGGGAGAGGACCGAGGGGCTCGTCGGCATCAGCATGGAGGAGGCGAAGACGATGGCGATGGAGGCCCTAGACCACGAGGTGGTGAAGGGCGTCATCGAGGAGAGGCTCCTGGGCAGATACTACGCCGTCTCGGGGCCGACCGTCGACAGGTACATCCTCGTCGAGACTATCTCCCCCGTATCCCCCGTCGCCGCTCGGGAGGTCGCGGATCTCGCGGCCCGGATGAGGGAGGTGGTATAGATGGCCGGCTTCGCCCGAGAGGTCGCCAGGAGGATCTTCGCTTCTGAGCTTCGCGACTCCGACCTCTCCTTCAGGGAGAACGAGGAGCAGTACGCTCCCCTTTACCTCATCACCCCCACGGGGGCGAGGTGCAACCGGGTCCTGGTGATGGGGACCCTCACCGAGAAGGACAACCTGGGAGACGACGTCGAATACTGGCGGGGGAGGGTCGCCGACCCCACGGGGAGCATCTTCGTCTACGCCGGCCAGTACCAGCCGGAGGCGGCCCAGACCCTCGCCGCGACGGAGCCCCCGGCCTTCGTCGCCGTCGTCGGCAAGCCGAGCGTCTACGAGACAGAGGACGGCAAAAGGCTCATATCCGTCAGGGCTGAGTCGGTCCGGAGGGTCGACTCCGATACGAGGGACCGGTGGGTCCTGGAGACGGCGGCGAGGACCCTCGACCGGATAGAGGCCTTCAGAGAGTTCGTGGAGGCGGGGGGGGCCGACGGATTCTCCAGCGGCTCTGAGCTCCTCAAGAAACCCTCGGCCTCCAGGGAGGGGGTCGACATCGGAAAAGCCCTCCTCCATTATTCGCCAGACCTGGAGAGGTACCGGGTGATGGTGGCGACGGCGGCAGACTTCCTCGAGGGGGGGATATCGGGGGCCGATGCCGGGCCGAAGGCCGAGACGGCGGAGAGGGTCGCTCCGGCAGCTGCTGCGGACTGGGAGGAGGTGAACGATGGAGAGATCGGGAGGCTTGAAGATCTGGGAGAGGAGAGGGACTTCTATGAGGATGAGGGGCCTGAGGGCGGCGAGCCTATCGAGGAGGAGGAGATCTTCTTCGCCGGGCGCGAGAAGGCCTCCCCTAGGAAGAGAAGATAGCGATGATGGCGGAGGTCCGCCCTGAAAAGCTTATATAATGAATCTATGTTTATATTTGGTGGTGATAGAATATGGTGATCGGAGTTACTATGGTCAAGGTGATGCCTGGACAGGAGAGGACCGTATACAACGCCCTCAAAGAGATCGAGGGGATAAAGGACGTCTATCACGTCTTCGGCGAGTACGACTTCGTCGTCGTCCTGGAGGTGGAGGGGCTCTCCGTCTTAAACCGCCTGGTGGACACCATCCGGGAGATCCATAATGTGACGGCGACTCAGACCGTGGTGGGGGCGGAGCTCTAAAGCTCCCCTCACTCTTCTGATATGGTGATAGCAGAGGAGCTGGCCAAGCACCAGAAGGCCATCTCAGTAGCCGAATTTTTCGAGAAGAATCGCCAGATCCTCGGCTTCGACTCTGCCCCCAGGGCGCTGATAACCACCGTCAAGGAGGCGGTGGACAACTCCCTGGACGCCTGCGAGGAGTCGGATATCCTCCCGGACATCTTCGTCCAGATAAAGAGGCGGGGCGAGGGGTTCCGGGTGGTGGTGGAGGACAACGGCCCCGGGATCGTCGGCTCTGAGGTCCCCCGGGTATTCGCCAAGCTCCTCTACGGCTCGAGGTTCCACGCCCTCAAGCAGAGCCGGGGGCAGCAGGGGATAGGGATCTCCGCGGGGGTTCTCTACTCCCAGCTGACGACGGGAAGGCCGACGGCGGTCACCACCAAGATCGGTCCGACCCATCGGGCGGGGAGGTGGGAGCTGATGATCAACACCGCCACCAACGAGCCGGAGGTCCTGAAGACGGAGGATGCGGACTGGGACCGCCCCCACGGGACGAGGGTGGTGATGGAGATGGAGGGATCCTACGTCCGGAGCCGGAGGCAGTCGATCTACGGCTATCTGAAGAACGTGGCGATAGTCAACCCCCACGCCCGGATCACCCTGGTGGAGCCTGACGGGAACGTCGAGGTCTTCGAGAGGGCGACGGACCGGATGCCGCGGCCCTCCTACGAGATCAAGCCCCACCCATGGGGGATGGAGCTTGGCGGCCTCATCAAGATGCTCCGTTACACTGAGAAGAAGAAGCTGAAGGGGTTCCTCCAGGGGACCTTCTCCAGCGTGGGGGCTATAATATCCCAGGAGATATGCGAAAGGGCGGAGCTCGACCCGGAGATGCCGCCCCAGGACCTCACCCACGCCGAGGCGACCCGGCTTTTGGCCGCCTTCAAGGAGATGCGCCTCAAGTCCCCTCCCACCGACTGCCTATCCCCCATCGGGGAGGTGCTGATCCGGGCCGGCCTTGAGAAGGAGTACCGGGTTGACTTCGTCACCACCACCACCCGGCCGGTGGCTGTCTATTCCGGAAACCCCTTCCAGGTGGAGGTGGGGCTAGCTTACGGCGGCGAGCTGAAGGCCGACGGTAAGGTGGACGTCCTGAGGTTCGCCAACAGAGTCCCCCTCCTCTACCAGCAGGGGGGGTGCGCCATAACCCACGCCATCGAGAACGTCTCCTGGAAGAGCTACTCCCTCTCCCAACCCGGCGGCGGGGTCCCCACCGGCCCCGCAGCCCTCATTGTCCACATCGCCTCGACGAACATCCCCTTCACCTCTGAGTCTAAGGACGCCGTTGCCGACGTACCCGAGATCTTGGCGGAGGTGGAATTGGGATTGAAGGAGGTGGGGCGCAAGCTTCGGCGGTACCTATCGAAGAAGTCCGCCCTCTCGGAGAGGAAAGAGAAGGAGGAGATCATAAGAAAGATCCTCCCCCGGATATCCAAGAAGCTGGCGGAGCTGCTGGAGCGGGAAGAGCCGGACATAAACCCCGTCGTCGCCAAGATCATGGGAAACCTCCTCGTCAGGAGGTCCGTCGCCTCCGAGAACGGGGTGACCTCCGTGACCCTCTCGGTGGCAAACTACGGCGACGTCTCGAGGGCCTTCAAGCTCCACGAGACGGTCTCGGTGGAGGCGGGGTCTATCGAGCCCCCGGCCCGGGTGATCCCCCTCGGGGACGGCTACGACCACCTCTGGAAGGTCTCCCTCCGGCCGGGGGAGAGGCAGAGTTTCAAGTACACCCTCCCCTCGGAGGGTGTCCGTTTCTCCGAGCCGGTCGTCGAGGGGGTCCCTTCGGAGCTGGTCAGCGGGGCGAAGGCGGTGGGATAGATGAAGGATGCAGCGGTTACCAAAGAGAGGCTCCTGGGGCTCGCCGAGACCCTTTACGACCAGTTCCAGAAGGGGACCGTCCCGTATCTGGCCCTCCCCAGCAGGACTAAGAGGAACATCGAGTACGATCAGGAGGGTGAGGTCTGGGTCTACGGCGATCAGGAGAGCGTCAGGTCTGTCAAGACCGTCCGGGGGGCGAAGAGCGTCCTGAAGACCTCCTACCTGGTGGAGCTTCTCATAAACGAGCACCTGAAGAACAACCGGGGCTCCACCCTGAGGGAGATATACTACATCTCCGAGAACTGGGACGTCGCCAAGTTCGGGGAGCAGGCCGAGAGCGACCGGCTCGTCGAGGACCTGGAGATCCTCACCTCCCTCCTCCGGGAGGACTTCCACGTCCGCCCCGAGGAGGACGGGGCCACCGTCTTCGGCCCCCTCACCATCAGCGAGAAGACCAGGAGGGGCGCGAGGACGATCCACTGCCAGGAGGACGTCGGCGAGGCAGGTTACCAGATCCCCTTCAACGTCGACAACGTGGAGTTCAAGGACCATGACGCCAAGTTCGTCGTCGCCATAGAGACGGGCGGGATGCACGCCCGATTGATCGAGAACGGCTTTGACCAGGAGCACCAAGCGATCCTCGTCCACCTGAAGGGACAGCCAGCCCGGTCGACCCGGCGGCTGATAAAGAGGCTGAACGAAGAGCTCTCCATCCCCGTCCTCGTCTTCACCGACGGAGATCCCTGGTCTTACCGGATATACGCCAGCATCGCCTACGGTGCCATCAAGAGCGCCCACCTCTCCGACTACCTGGTGACCCCGGCGGCCCAGTTCCTGGGGGTCCAGCCGACGGATATCGTCAACTACGACCTCTCGACGGATAAGCTCACCGACCAGGACCTCCAGGCGCTGCGAAGCGAGCTTACGGATCCGAGGTTCGCCACCGACTACTGGAAGGAGCAGATCCAGCTGCAGCTGAAGCTCTCGAAGAAGGCTGAGCAGCAGGCCTTCGCCGGGAAGGGGCTCGACTTCGTTACGAGGGTCTACCTCCCCGAGAGGCTCTCGGAGATGGGGATGATCTAGGGAGGCAGAAGCCGCCTTCGACGCGCCTTTGAGGGGATCGCCGACATCTAGGACGGCTCTTCGCTATTCCGTGTGGGTAACTCAAGGATAGTGATTATCGATCTCAATCATCCAAATGCCTGCCATAGGTCCTGCCAATAGAGCGGCAGGCAACGATACATCTGATGAGGGGTCTGATCTCAGGCGATCCTGAATTCGTGAAGACTGGACTACTGGATCTGCAGCCCCTTAAGTTTACCCACAGTAAACAGCGAGGAGCCTCTAGGACACATATCCATCTGAAACCGTTAGTTAAGCTTTATCGAGTCCGATCGGACCTTATCATAGGCCCCCATTCTATCAGGCTTAGAAGGCCCGTCATTTCAGATATGAACAGTCGCCGATTCTATCGGTCGATAATTTCAAGTCGGGCCATCACCGGCAGATGATCAGATCCAGTATCAGCACCCATCCATGCCTCCAGGGCCCGGACCTCGGCGGTGTGCCAGATGTAATCCACCCTGACGACGGGGACGAGGGGGATCCCCATAAGGGCCCGGTTCACCAATCTGAGCCGCCGCCAGCGGCCGAGGCGGAAGGGAAGGGTAGAGCCTCGCCCCTTTCCGGCCTCTCTGAAGGCGTCGATCAGCCCCGCGGACCGAAGCTGGGAGCAGGGATTCTCCCAGACCACCGCGTTTAAGTCTCCCAGGATCAACGCAGGAGATCGGGATTTGGCAGCCTCGATGATCTCGATGATCTGGGCCCTCCTCCGGTCTAATCCAATTCCATAGAAGCTGATGGGGGGCGGAAGGTGGGCGGATATGACGGTCAGGTCCCTCCCTTCCAGGTCGATGATGCATAGCAGATCGGAGCTGGACGATTGGAGCCTCTCAGCGGAGAGGATGGGATATCGGCTAATGAGCCCCCTCCCCTCAAACCCCCCAGGCCAGAGGGTCCGGTAGGGGTACTCTCCCGACAGCTCCATCTCGATCGCCTCGGATTGGGAGAGTTCCAGCTCCTGGAGGGCGACGAGATCGGCGGCGGAATACCGCAACGCCGGTACCAGCCGGTCCGGCCTGGCTAGGCCGTTTCCCACGTTGCAGGTCATCACCGTGAAGGGAGGGGGCTGGCGCTCAGAGCCAGAGGGCTCGCCGGCGATGACCGCCCTCGACCCTCCATCTCCGCCCCAAGATCTCCGATCCAACGCTTTCCAGCTCCTGTAACCCCAGATTGGCGCCCCCGCAATTGGTTACCATCCCATAAATAGTTCACGTCTGCCTCGAGCCGCCGTTGAAGTGCTGATTGTGGATCCGTCTGTAACGATCGTAGAGGGTGATATTCAGCGTCAAGAGGAGGACCATGAAGAGGGTGTTTCTGAGATTGATCGACCAATCGACGCTGGGGAGGAGGAAGGCCGCCGCCAGCACGATCCCCAGGTTCATCGCCGATATGACGACGAACTCCTTCAAGATCGAACTCCACTCCGTCCCACGCCGGACCAGCCAATGGCTGACGAGGGTGTTTATGACGATGATGACAGCAACGCCGACGAATAAGGCCAGGTTGCTGGCCCTCACTTCAGGAAGTATCTGGGCGAAGATGATGATCAGAAGGGAGATGAGGGCTATCTTCTCCATCACCTCCCAGTCGATGAGCCTCTTTGGCTGCTGACCTTCATCTTCGATCGAAGGTCCTTGGGCGGTGGAGGCGTGTTTATGATCGCCGAAGATCGACGTCCTCTCCGGGGCCGGGGCCACCCCTCGGATCACCTGATATAATCCCATAACGATCACCGCTGCCCAGGCGAAGAGGACCAATATCCCCCAGGGATTGGAGATGATCCAGTCGACGGTGTTCATCTCTGCTATGTGGATCCAATACTCCTGCGGTAGCTTGATGACCAAGAGGATGAAGGCCGCCGCCGCTATCAGCCTCAGTCCTGTAAGTCGCTCCGGGTCCCACCTCAGGCGGGTCGCCTCGTAGAATATGAAGAAGTACTCGAAGACGTTGGGAAATACCAAGAGGAGCGGGCGTTGAAGCGTCAGCTCGAAGAGGGCGACCCCCACCAGCCGGTAGTAAAAGAGGGATCGTCCCAGCTTGAAGGCGAAGTGGTCCGGCCAGTTCCGGAGCGTCGAGATGTAAGCTATCGTCAAGTAGTATATGTCCAGGGCCTTGTCGTAGTTCTGGTAGCCTTCCAGGGGGAGGTCGGTGAACTGCTGAAAGATCATCTGGTCGACGGCGTCGACGATCATGCACGCCACTATCCCGAGGAGCGGATACCGTGGGATGGTTAGAGGCAGGAGAAACCGGACGGCTACGACGATCCAGAAGACCAGCTGGTCGGATATCTCCATCATGATGAGCTCTTCTCTCCATCGATATGGCGCCGGCGATGCTCTCCGGAGATATCCGCCTCGCCAGACCTCTTCGGGCCATTTCTCTCAAATAAAGCCCAGATCTGGAGGCGTGGCAGGGATTCGAACCTCCGCCAAGATATCTTTTGAGCCATTTTCGTGATCTTTAACCCTTATCCATCTCACGAGAATTGGCCCCTTTATTTATTCGTTTCGCGGCGCCAGACGTGGGTGGAGAGCTGAAGAGATCGAGGAGATGGGTCCGGGGGAGGGCCCGACTCCGTGGCTAGGGTATCGCCTCCCCGAGAGGCTCTATGTCAACTACACGCCAATGAATTGGCGGGCATCATGCTCGCCAGTATGGGGGGCTTGCGGCTCCGCAAAAAATCGGGCCACGATGGCCAGGTTGACTGCTACCCTTGCAGCTATGTTTCGAGCTGCGACGGTATCGGCAGGGCCAGAGAAACCACAGCAGACACAAGCAAACTGATCTCGAGTAGGTCGGTTTGACCGGGATATATGATGACAAACGGGGCATTCCTGGGACGTATAGTCAGGGTCGATGTAGACCACTGGAACTCCAGCGATCGTTGCCTTGTACTCGACGAACCGCCTGAGCTGATAGAATCCCCAGCTATGCTCTTTGCGTCTCTGAGCCTTCGAAACCGTCATCCCCTCCCGGATACCCTGAAGATCTTCGAGGGCGATCACGGAAGAGGTGTCTTTGGCTTTCGAAACCATTTTTTTGGAGATGCAGTGGTTCACTTCCCGACGAAACCTAGCCTCCCGACCCGAGAGTTTCTTGAGATGACGTTTGTCGCTATCGGTCCCACAGCTTTGAAGATCGGCCTTGAGGTTATCTATTCCGGATCGAAAGTTCTCGATACCGTCACCGGAGAACTCTTCGCCGGTCGAATCAACGGCAATGTTCTTGATCCCGAGATCGAGACCTTTCCAGGACATGAGTCTCTGATCGTAGACGACAGATCCATGAGGATCGAAGGTCGGTTTGATCGATTTATCTCTCTTGTAGGCTTCGCAGGTCTTAGAGATGGCTCTGACCGCCATCTGAGAGGAGAGGTTAAATTGTTCCCGGATAGGATAATAAACGGCCTTCTGCAGCTCGATCTTATTGGCGGTACTAAGCTCAAAGGCTTTGTCAGCCACGAAGTTACAGGCGGCGTTTAACTGATGCATCGTCTCGCGAATAGCTTGGACCTGTTCTGGAGTCGGTTCAAGTTTGACCTTGAGCGTCTGCATCATGTATATAGACGCATACCATCTATGGAGATGAACCTTTCGGTGCCAAGGAGAAGCGGGAGTAGGCGCGCTATTCCTCCCCCGACTGAAGTCGGGGCATCCTGCTGAGTTTTTCGTGAAGGAGGCCGACCATCTCGATCCTCGGTACCGGAGATGGAACGCGGACCCAGACCTCGGGCCGGTCCCGCATTAGAACTTGGCGGAAGGCGGGACCGGATGGCATGTGGCGCCCGGATTCGAGATTCGATCTCGATCGTTGGAGATACGAAGCTTGCAGGGTCGGATCAGATCCGGTCTGCCTCCTGCCTCGCCCTCGCCGCCTTCCCGACGCTCTGGTCGGGGTCCCCGGCCAGTTTTCTCACCAGCTCTTCGGGCGTCGCCGGGTTCTTCGCCACCCTCTCCCTCACCTTCCAGGACCAGTCCCGGGATAAGATTGCCAGAGTCTCGCCATCCGCGCTCGGGTTCGCAGCCACCGCCGTCCGGATCTCCACGTCCCGGTCGGCGGCGAGGCTCGCCAGGGCGCTGGTCGGGGTATTGGGGTTCGCCGCCACAGCCGCCCGGACGTCCTGGATCCTGTCCTGGGCGAGATGGACCAGGATATCGGCGGTGGAGGTGGGGCTTCTGGCCACACCCCTCCTGACGGACCAGGAGAGGTCGGTCTTCCTATTGGAGAGGACGTCTTCGGGAACCCCAGGGTTTGCGACGGCGGCGGCCCTGACCCCCTCTTCTGCGTGTTCTGATAGGGTCCTGACCACCTCCTCGGGGGAGTTGGGGTTTTTGGCCACCGCCTCCATGACGATGTAGCGGTTCTTGGATAGGGAATAGTCGAAGTCCATCGTCTCGTCATAGGATAGCTCCGCCAGGGCCTCGGGGGAGGTCTTCTGGTTCAGGGCGACGGCCGCCCGGACGAAGCCGTCGTCGTCTGTAGCGAGCATATCAAGGATCTCCCGATCGGCCCCCGGCGACGCCGCCACCGCCTCCCGGACCCACTGAACTCTGTCCTTCGCGAGGTCCCGCAGGATCTCAACGGGTACGCAGGGGTTGTTCGCCACCGCCCTGCGGACGTGCCAGTCCCAGTCCAGCGCGAGGCTCACCAGCTCCTCCCCATCGGTATCGGGATCTTCGGCCCCCTCCTCCTTATCCCAGTCTCTCATCCTCCAGAACCTCCTTCATTTCGTCTGCCACCCCACTTCGGACCCCCTCCAACCCCAGCCTGAACCTCTTGCAGCCATTCTATCCCCCCCTCTCCGCCCTTCGGTAGCCGGGGCTCAACCCCGGAGGAGGACGAAGCTGTAGACCTCCTCCAGGATCTCGTCAGGGTTCTTCCTGTCGAAGCGGCCGATCTTCGCCTCGGTGACCGAAAGCTGCAGATATGGTACTATCATCTTCAGGAGGGCCGGGTCGCCGCTGATGACGGCCCGGGCCGGGATCGACCGACGGTCTTTGAGGATATCGTGAAGCTTCTCGACGACGAGGTCAGCGTGCTGGCGGATGTCCTCCTCCCGGAGCCGCTCAAACCTCCTCTGGGACCAGCCGCCCTTGGTGTGCTTCCCCTTGACGGTGCTCTTCACCACGGCCTTCTCGACGAAGCCGTCCATCCCCAGGGCGAGCCCCAGGAGCGTCTCCCCGGCGTGGGCCGCCACCACCAGGACCGGGGCGTACAGGATCTCCCACAGGGCCCCGGTCTGGAAGGACCCGGCCCAGGCCGTCACATCCTCTTTGAGGGGTAAGGGGGGGACGAGGGCGATGGTGAAGAGGAGGGGGTCGTAGAAGACGGCGACCCCCCGGTCGGACCCGGCCCGCTTCACCAGATCGCCGACCTCTGGGGGGAGGCCCTCTCCCGCCGATCCGGGGATTAGGTATGCGGATAGGAGGTCGGCGCCGGGGGACCGGGAGGCGTCCAGCCGATCGAGAAGCAGCTCCATCTCTCCCGGCGAGAGGAAGCGGCTTCTGCCCTCCTTTACTGCAGGATGATCCTCCTCGTCGTCCGCCCTCTCGCCCCTCCCGTCCCGCTCCAGGAGGGCGGTGATCCTCTGCTCGGCGGCCTTGAGGGAGAGGCTCGTCTCCTGGGAGGCGGCCGATAGCTTCCTGATCTTATCCTCCCGCCTCTCGATCTGAAGGGCGAGGGCGCCGTTCTCCTCTTGGAGCTCTTCTACCCGGGACCGCAGACGTTCTATCTCCTCATCCAGCTTCTTTCTTCCCAGAAGGTCGAACAAACCCTCATCACCATCCCTCTATAGGAGCCGTCCGTAAAAAAGGGTTTTCCGCCGGGAAGGGCGTTCAAGCCTCCTATGGCGGATCGGACTGGCCTCGGATCGGATTGGACTGTATGGGATCGGTTTCGTAAAATAGTTAGACGGTATACAGACGGTATACAGACGGGCCCGCTGGGATTCGAACCCAGGTCAGCGGGTTTCTTCGAGGAGCCTCTCCGAAGCCCGCTAGGATATCCTCTACCCTACGAGCCCATGGGAGAGAGCTTAACGCCTCAACGGCTATTAACCTTTTCCAGGGCAGGATGAGAAATACCCTCCGGCGTAGATGGCCTGGCCCAGAGCCCCCTCCATCTATAAGCTGCCTTCCAGAGATCGCCGTCTCGGTTTGACAAACTGGTTTGACAAACTATTTCAACCATCGATGAGATCGACGGGATATATGCGCACCGGAAGGATGCGGGTGGGAGGGGCCGTCCGATAAGATCCGCTCCCCCATCCGGAGTCCTCACCGGAAGGCCTGGTTGGTGAAACACCATGATAGAGATCTCTTGCGAAAGGTCCGTCGGATCAATTCCGAACGAGATCCTCCGGAAGGAGACGTTGGCCCCCGGGGTGACCCTCATGGAGATCAGGGCGCCGGAGGTCGCCGAGAAGATCCTGCCGGGGCAGTTCATGATCCTCCGGGTCGACGAGGCCGGTGAGAGGATACCCATGAGCGCCGCCGACT
This sequence comes from Candidatus Methanocrinis natronophilus, assembly GCA_029167045.1. Classification (GTDB taxonomy): domain Archaea; phylum Halobacteriota; class Methanosarcinia; order Methanotrichales; family Methanotrichaceae; genus Methanocrinis; species Methanocrinis natronophilus. Next base: position 696 of record JARFPK010000056.1, on the reverse strand, counting down.
GGGACCGGGAGAAGGGGACGGTGACCCTCGTCTTCCAGGAGCTGGGCCTCTCCACAAAGAAGCTCGGCCTCCTCTCCGCCGGAGATAAGCTCGCAAACCTGGCCGGCCCTCTGGGAAGGCCCGCAGAAGTGGGACGATACGGGACGGTCGTCGTCGTCAGCGGCTGCTTCGGGACGGGACCGGGGCGGGCCCTGGCGGAGGCGCTGAAGGAGGCGGGAAACCGGGTGATATACATCGTCGAGGCCCTCCGGGGCGAGAACCTCTTCTGGCTCGACCGGCTGGAGGAGGCGAGCGACGAGCTGATCGTCGCCTCCGGGGACCGGGCCGCGGGGACCGCCAGGTGGGCGAGGGAGCCCCTGAAGGAGGTCCTCGCCTCCGAGGAGGTCGACCGGGTCTACCTCGTCGGATGCACCTTCATGATGATGTCCTGCTCCCGGGCGTCCGCCCCCTTCGGCGTCGAGACGAGGGTGAGCTTGATGCCGATCATGATCGACGGGACCGGGATGTGCGGAGCCTGCCGGGTCAACGTGGGCGGGGAGACGTTGCTCGCCTGCGTCGAGGGGCCGGAGTTCGACGGCCGCCTCGTCGACTGGGACGAGCTGATGGAGAGGGCCCGGGGGTACCTGAAGGAGGAGGAGAGGGCCCTGGACCTCCTGGAGATCGACGATTGGCACCAGGTCCGCTACCGCGACCGGA
>JARFPK010000055.1 GCA_029167045.1 Candidatus Methanocrinis natronophilus | reverse complement strand
CTCTACGGGGCCCGGTGGGAGATCGAGATCCTGTTTAAAGAACTCAAGAGCAGGTACGCACTTGATATGGTTCCTACGTCCAATCCACAAGTGATAGAGGCCATGATCTGGATAGCTATACTTACGCTAATAATAAGTAGGAAAATTTATAAAGTTCTGCGAGCCATAAATCCCGAGGTTAAGATGGCAAGATTCACCACCCTTAGATGGAGCAATATCTTTACGGAAAACGCAAGTTCTTTACTGGCTATCGTCCTTAGTCATATGGGATTAGAAACTTCCTTAAAAGCATCTTTAGAATTTAGTATGAGTGAGGCGGTTGATCCGCATGTGACTAGAAAGCGATTTACAGAGGAGTGGTGGGCTTAACCGATGACCAATGAATCGTTATCAAAGAAGCAATTAAACCAACGACGATAATCCAAGAATTTTCATACCAAGGACCCCCATTGGAGATCTCTGGTCCTATTGATTCGATGCTCGTTGTATTTCTAAAACCCGTTTGGTTAGTGCCGTTCTCGCCTCCTTCCGCCTGGGCCAGCGCGGTTGCAGCCATCGACAGCATCATCAGCGCCAGGACGATGAACGGCTTCGATCTCGTCGGGGACCCCTCCGATGATTCAGTTCAATCTCAATCTACAAAAAGCTTGGGCGAGTTCCTCGGACTTCCGATAGCTCCGCCCAACGCCGCCGAAGAGCGCGGCGAAGAGCCCCACGCCCTCGTTGTCGGGAAAGGAGAGATCGCGCCGGCGGCGGGTTGTGCAGCCGATGGGCGCCGGGGCCGATCATGGCAGCGCCGCAGGATTATATATAAATGTATTTAAAATATCCCAGACCTCATCGGGCAGAAAGAGGGAGAGGAAGAGGTTGGCAAAAAACCCGACGAAGATGGCTATGCTGAAGCTGAGGAGCGTTCCAAATAGGATGTACTCGCCGGTTATTCGATTCGTATTATACCTGAAGATCGATTTTGCAGCGATCAGGAGACCGATGGCGGTATATTGCTGAAATATTATGAAAGTCAGAATTAAAAAACGTTCAAGATAGCCGATATATCTGCCCGCGCTCTCTAGGCTCCCGCTCCCGCGGACCTTATTTTTATCGTCTTCCTGGATCTTATCTCGCCAGCCTCTGGTCATCTTCGATACGAAGATCCCCGCCGGCTGGAAGATCACCGTATAGCTCAGCAGCACCACGGTGATGCAGATCAACGTCGGCTCCGAGAGGTATCTCTGAAGAGAGGAGAAATCCGGATGAAATAATGTTATCCAAACTAATATTATAATTATTATATGGGCTGCCTGGTCGCCGATAAACGACTTCACCGTATCTTGGCATCTCGACTTCACGATATCTATAACCAGATGCGATACGAAAAAGGCGCAGAAGACGAGAGCGGCAGGAAATAGACCGAGGAACGCCCAGGCGATCGATCCTGCGAGAAGGGCGACGATGAATACGTGGAGATAGAGGTACCTAAACCTCCATCCAGACTCTTTTTTGCCGTCGACCCATCTGTCCGGCTGCAATACGAAATCTGCCAGCATATGCGAGAAGACCAAGAGAATCAGGAATAACAGGCCCGAGAGACCAGGGATCTCGATCATGTTACCTAAACCCCGGATCTTCGTCCGACCCGAACATCTCGGCCTTTTTTCTGATGATATCCGAGTATCGCTGGATGATCAACTCGACGATCTCGTAGTCGGTCTGTGCAAGCCGGTAATGGACGGCAGACCCGTCGATATTCAGCATCTCGCCGATCTCATTTAGGGTACGGCCTTCAAGCCTGTACATTACAGCTTCACACTTCTTCTTCGTCCATCTCTTTATCAACCGATCGATCATCTTGCAATATATATTCAGCTCCTGGTTCGCCTCCTCCCAGGGCGTTTTGACTGCCAGATTCTGTCCCTCATTTTTTATGCGGTCCAGCTGCAGGCCTGAATACTCAAACGCCTCACCGTCCATCTTGCCAACGTCGCCAAGATCGTATCCTTGATGTCGTAGATGATCGATCTCGCCCACCCCGATCGATACTCTCGCGTCGATCCGGGGAGATTTCTCTTCCGCGTTAAAGCCCGAGATTAACCGCAGCCGCAGGAGGATCGCATCTTTGAGAGCAGATTCGGGCTCCCTGGTTATCCCTTGAAAGCTGTCTCCCCTGTAGATGAAAGGAGGATGGAGGTATCGCCCTCCTACATATTCCAGAGATTTGTTAAGATGTTCGATGTATGAGATCCCGCTACCCCTAAGCTGCCGCGACCCGATGAGATCCCCGGTCAATACCGCATATAACTTTTTTTCCATATTATTGCCATTCTCAGATTTTTATTCGTCTCTGTTCAGCTGGGTATTATATCTTTTCGCCGGAGCGGTCGAGTTGATCTGCACGCTGTTCCCTTATCCGCGATTTCTCCTGGATTTTTTCGAGCTCTTCCGGTGCGATCTGAAACTGAAGCTAGCAGCTCGTTGGATATTTGGGATGATCGGCTCAAATATCGATGATTTGAGTGCAATCCAGTCATACTTAGGAGATTTGAGTATATCTATTCAAACTCAAGAGATTTGAGTATATCTATTCAAACCCAAGAGATTTGAGTATATCTATTCAAACTCAAGAGATTTGAGTATATAAGATCAAATTCTCCGGACCATACCCCTCATTTTCCTCCATCCTCAGCGCCTTTCCCGCCACCCTCCTCCTGGACCGGAGCGGTCGCTGCCATCGACAGAACCAGCAGCGCCAGGGCGATGAACAGCTTCGATCTCGTCGGAGACTCCTCCCGTCGAAAGTCTTCCCTACTGCTGGCAAAAAAGGTTTGGGTTGAGGTAAAAGGAGTCAGAATTTGACCGCCAAAATAGCGTATTGGCATTGCGATGCAGTTGGTGGGACAGCGCGGATTTGAACCGCAGTCCAAGCGTCCCAAACGCTCGAGGATCGACCAGGCTACCCTACTGTCCCGCCAGATGGGGCTTGACGCCTCGATGGTATTTAACTCTATTTCAGAGCTGAGCCGATCTCAGAGCTAAGCCAAAACGGGCCGGTCCAGGTCCGGGCCGCCGGCTCCAAACCCGCCGTCTCCTCCGCAGCCCTTCGAAACCTATTTAAATTCGGTCCCGGATGTAACGGCTCATGGGAAAGACAGGAAGCATAGAATGGATCAAAATCAAAGGAAGAAATGGCCAAATTAGACAGGTGCCCAGGTCCGAGGCGACTCACAAGAGGCCTGGCCCCCTACAGAAGTTCACCTCCGCTGGCGCACGGAGGAGGAAGATCGCCAGATCTGCCAAAGCGATAGCTCCCAGGTAAAGGACGGCATGACCTCTTCCGACTCTGTCCTGGTCAGGTACGGTGAGATCGCCCTAAAGGACCCCTGGACGAGGAAGAGCTGGGAGAGGACCCTCGCCTCCAACATCGCCTTCCACCTGAAGGAGGCGGGGATAGACTATTCTTTATCCATGGAGCGGGGGAGGATCTTCGTCGAGACCTCCGACCCCGGGGCTCCATCGATCATCGCCGACGTTTTTGGGGTGGTATCGGCGAGCCCCGTCGTTACCGTCGAGCCTGGCGTCCACCTCATCTCAGAGGCCGCCATGGACCTGGCCGCCGATCGCCGCTTCGGATCCTTCGCCATCCGGGCCCGCCGGGGCGGAGGGGCCATATCGAGCAGCGAGATCGCCGTATCCGTCGGCGCTGCCGTCCAGGAGAGGACGGGGGCGAGGGTCGACCTGACGGCGCCGGATCTGGAGATCTTCGTCGAGGCGAGGAAGGGTAAGGTCCTCGTCTTCACCGACGTCCTCCGGGGGGTGGGGGGGCTTCCCCTCGGAAGCCAGCCCCGAATGGTCGCCCTCATCTCCGGGGGGATCGATTCGCCTGTCGCCGCCTGGATGATGATGCGGCGGGGCTGCCCCGTCTCCCTCCTCTACTTCGACGCCCGGCCTTACGTCGACGCCCTCCCCCAGGCGGAGAGGTCGGCGGAAGCCCTCCGCCGCTGGACCTCGGGGCGGAAGATAAACTTCATCCGGGTCCCCATCGGCGAGGGGCTGGCGAAGATCGCCGCCGCCGAGCCGAGGGCGACCTGCCTCCTCTGCCGGCGGCTGATGTACAGGATAGCCGGGATGGTGATGGCGGAGGAGGAGGCCTACGGCGTCGTCACCGGCTACTCCCTGGGGCAGGTCGCATCCCAGACCCCGGCGAATATCATGGCGGAGCAGTCGGGGATCGACCTTCCCGTCTACCATCCCCTCATCGCCATGGACAAATCGGAGATCACCGACCTCGCAAGGAAGATCGGGACCTATCGGGCGACGGCGGACGCCGCCAGCTGCACCGCCGCCCCCAGAAAGCCGATGACGCGGGCCCGGGCCGGGGAGATCCGCAGGATGGACGAGGAGCTGGGGCTTGGGGAGATCGCCGGCGAGCTCTTCAGAGAAAGGGTGAAGACGAGGTTTTGAGGGCCATCCCCCCAGATAGGATCATGAGGGTTGCAGCCCTTCAAAGAGAACTTGATCGAGGAGGTTTTGCGCCATGTGCTTTATCTGCGGATGCTCGATAGACCCCGCCGAGGGGTCGGGTTACGTAAAGAGCTACAGGTGCCTATCCTGCGAAGACCGGTTCAAGGCGGCGGGTGTGGTCTTTCGCTGCCCCTCATGCAGATCTAAAGAGATCGAGAGGGTGATGTAGGGGCCTGTGGTGGGGACTTGGAAAGAGGGCTGTGTAGAAGACTATAGAAAGCTATAGAAAGCTATAGAATGGTGGTGGGGTATAAAGGCGATGGGGGAGGCGGGGCGCGGGGCGGATCCCCATCGAGGCTTCCCCCGCCCCGGACCCCTGCCCTACCAGGCGCCCGGATCCAAAAACCGTCAGTAGTTCTCGCAGAGGAGCTCGAAGTACGCCCTCTCGTGGTCGCAGGCGGGGCACTCCTCCGGCGCCTCGGCCCCCTCGTGAATGTAGCCGCAGTTCCTGCACCTCCAGCTGACGACCCCCTCGCGCTTGAAGACCGTCCCGTCGTCGATGTTCTTCGCCAGGGCGAGGAACCTCTTCTCGTGGCCGACCTCGGCGGCGGCGATATTTCTCATCGTCTCGGCGACCTCCGGGAAGCCCTCCTCGTCGGCTTTCGCCGCGAACTCCGGGTACATCTCCGAGTACTCGTGCTTCTCCCCGGCGGCGGAGTCTCTGAGGTTGTCGACGGTCTTACCTATGACCCCGGCGGGGAAGGACGCCCGGACCTCGGCCTCGCCGCCCTCCACCAGGAACTTGAAGAGCCTCTTGGCGTGCTCCTTCTCGTTGTCGGCGGTCTCGGCGAAGATGGCGGAGATCTGCTCGTACCCCTCCTTCTTGGCCTGGGAGGCGAAGAAGTTGTACCGGTTTCGGGCCTGGGATTCTCCCGCAAAGGCGGTGAGGATGTTCTTCTCGGTCTGGGTTCCTTTCAAGCTCTTCATATTCATACGCTCCAAAGGGTGTATATGTCCCTGGGGATTGATAAATGGATCGGCCAAGTGTATTTGACGGCGAAATAATAGAAGAGTACCTGGATGATGATCCATATCCAAGCTGCCTGATAAGCGGCCAAACGTTCAGCGGAAATCCTGTCCTCCAGTCCACAGCTTTTGGGCTTATAATCCGGAGAACGGCTGGGCGGTTCTGATCACCGTTTATCGGCCGGATCCCTCTCGCTGGATCAACTATTACAGAAGGCGATGATAGATGAAACCCTTTGAGAAGTGCCCCTTTTGCGGCGGGGAGCTGGTGGAGAAGGAGGTGGAGAAGCTCCTCAGAGGCGGCGCCCACACCGCTCTCCAGAAGGTGAGGGCCGAGGTCTGCCTCCGGTGTGGTGAGCGGCTCTACTCCCAGGAGACGGTCCGGCGGTTCGAGGAGATCAAGGCGAAGCTGAGGCGCCAGGAGACGGCGGAGTTCAAGCCGGTGGGGGTATCGTTCGAGGTGGTGTAGGCGGATCGTGGGGCAGAACTCGTTGGTCAGACGTTCTCCTGCTTAAGGGCCATCGGCTCCACGTGGAGGATGTCGGGACTCACCTGTAGTTAATTAATTAAGATATTTTTATACCAACACGGATAAATATCACACCCACCAATGTTTGTCCCAGCCGAAACCCCGCACGCGCTCGGTTTTCGCCGGGCATTTCGGCCATATCATGGAGGTGGGTCTCGTTGGCGCTCTATCCGGACGATAATAGCTCAGATTTGGAGGCGATGAAGAAGCGTTGGCCGGAGAAGTTCTGGCCGGAGACCGCCATCTTCGAGAGAATTCACCCCGGCGACCGGATCTTCGTCGGGACCGGGTGCGGCGAGCCCCAGCACCTCGTCGGAGCCCTGAAGAGGTACGTCGAGAAGAGGCCGAGCTCCCTCACGGGCGCCGAGATGATCCACGTCTGGACCCTGGGGATCGCCCCCTGTGCCGAGGAGCAGTTCCGGGATAACTTCCGGCTCAACTCCTTCTTCGTCGGCTCCCGGAGCAGAGGAGCCATCAACCGGGGGGACGCCGACTACACCCCGATATTTTTGTCGGAGGTCCCGGCCCTCTTCCGCCATGGGGCGATCCCCATCGACGTCGCCCTCGTCCAGACCTCTCCCCCCGACCGCCACGGCTACATGAGCCTGGGGATCTCCGTCGACATCGTCAAGCCGGCGGTGGAGGCGGCAGAGATCGTCGTCGCCCAGATCAACCCCAGGATGCCCAGAATCCCCGGCGACGGCTTCGTCTCCGTCGAGGAGGTCGACCACCTCGTCTACTGCGACGAGCCCCTCCTGGAGTACACCGACCCCGTCCCCGACGAGATCGCCCGCAAGATCGGAGGGTACGTCGGTCGGATCGTCGAGGACGGCTCCACCATCCAGGTCGGCTACGGCTCGGTACCCAACGCCGTCCTCGCAGGCCTCGCCGAGAAGAAGCACCTCGGGGTCCATACCGAGCTCTTCACCGACGGCCTGGCGGATCTGATGAAGGCGGGGGTCGTCGACAACTCCAAAAAGACGATCGACCGGGGGAAGGCCGTAGCCTCCTTCTCCATGGGGACGGCCGGAACCTACGAATTCCTGGACGATAACCCCCTCGTCGAGTTCAGGTCGATCGATTATACCAACAGCCCCCTGGTGATAGCCAGGAACAGGAGGATGACGGCGATAAACAGCTGCATCGAGATCGACCTCTCGGGGCAGGCGACGGCCGAGTCCCTGGGGGGCGTCCACTACAGCGGTATAGGAGGCCAGGCCGACTTCATGAGGGGTTCGGTCCTCTCTCCGGTCGGAAGGTCGATCCTCGCTCTGCCGTCCACCGCCGACGGCGGGAAGACATCGAGGATCGTCCCCACCCTGAAGCCCGGCTCCGGAGTCACCTTGAGCCGGGGGGACGTCCACTACGTGGTCACCGAATACGGTATCGCCTACCTTCACGCCAAGAACGTCCGGGAGAGAGCTCTCGACCTCATCGCCATCGCCCACCCCGACTTCCGCCCCCAGCTGATAAAGGAGGCAAAGAGGATGGGGCTGATCTACCCCGATCAGGCCTTCGTCCCCGGCGAGGGCGGAATCTACCCCGAGAGCCTAGAGGTCCGCAGGACGACGAAGGCCGGCCTTCCCGTCCTCCTGCGCCCCGTCAAGATCACCGACGAGCCGCTCCTGAAGGAGTTCTTCCACCGACTTTCCGGCGGGAGCCAATACAGCAGGTTCATGACGGCGAAGAAGGAGCTCTCCCACCGGTGGCTCCAGGAGTTCGCCGTCGTAGACTATTCGAAGAAGATGGTGATCCTGGCGGTGGTGGAAGAAGGGAAGGCGGGACGGGAGGAGATCGTCGGGATAGGCCAGTACAGCCTCCTGGGCGAGTCGATGACCGCCGAGGTCGCCTACGTGGTGAGGGACGATTTCCAGAGGAAGGGGGTGGGAAGAGAGATCCTCTCCCGCCTCACCATCCTCGCCAAGAGGCAGGGGCTTCGCGGGTTCGTCGCCGAGGTCTTATCCACCAACGTGCCGATCTTCAGGATGTTCGCGAGGATGGGCTTTCTTCTGGAGAAGGTCTGGGAGGAGGACGGGGTCTGCGAGATGAGGGTCAGGTTCGGCGAACCCGCCGAGAACGTCGATATCGAAAGCTCCGGCCGGGGCTGAGGGCAGCCTCCATCCCCGGCCCCTATCCCCCCAGACCCCGATGGATCTCCATCGTCCCCGCCATCCAGGTCGGGGGACCCCCGGCTCCTTTCGGCTCCAGGTCGAGGATATACACCCAGGCCGGATCCTTCGGTGAAAGGATTATATATATGCAGATCATGATAGCAAGGAAGTTCTGCGGATTGGCGCGAGTTCAGCCGCTGGAGTCTGGGCCGAGATCGACGAGGATCATCTCCTGGGATGGTTGAAGGCGGTTTATGCAAAGGACCTCCTCTTAGGTCGATGCTCTAAAGCCCGACGCTCATGATCCGTTCATTTCATCTTCAAGAGGACTACATTATAGAATTAAATATATTGTAAAAGGGCGATATCATGGAGAGGACTGAAGAAAGCATCACGGAGCTGATCCTGCGGGCAAAGAAGGAGACCTCTTCAAGTCCGAAGGGAACCGATCCCATCTTCGACCAGATGAGAGGGGTGGACTGGCCGATAACCTGCACCGTAGGTCCGGGGCTGGAAGGGGCGATAGCATGCAAGAGCCGGGTCGGCTTCGTCAACGGATCGGCGGGGACCCTCATATACCGCGGTTACGACATCTTCGACCTCTGCGCCCACTCCAGCTTCGAGGAGGTATCTTACCTCTTGCTCTACGGCGATCTCCCCGACGAGAAGGAGCTGGATTCCTTCTCCTCACGCCTCAGAGAATACCGTTTTATGCCCAACACCCTCAGGATGATGATGAGCTCTCCGGTGGAGAGGATGAACCCCATGGCAGCCCTGAGGGTAGGCACCAACTTCATGCATCAGAGGCAGACCTGGAGGTACAGCGACGGCGGCAGGCCGCCCCTCGAAGACGCCATCGCCTCCGACGAGGACTCGATCCCCATGGAGACCCGGCCTACGGGAGGGAAGCGTGCCGTCTACGAGTTCCTGAGGCGCCACCTCAGCCGCCCCTCCGACGCTACGCCCACCTCCGGCGACGCTGAGGGTATCGACAGCTGCATCCATCTGATATCCGGGATGTCGACTCTGGCTGCAGCCATCGGCCGCCTCCGGAGGGGGCGCCTCCCGATCGAGCCGGACCCCGAGCTCAGCCATGCCGCCAACCTCCTCTATATGATGACCGGCCGGCGGCCTACCCCCCTGGAGGAGAGGGTGATGGACGTAGCCCTGATCCTTCACGCCGACCATGGGATGAACGCCAGTACCTTCGCCTGCATGGTGGTGGCTTCCACCATGTCTGACGTTTACTTCTCCGTAGACGCGGGGATCGGCGCCCTCAACGGCCCCCTCCACGGCGGAGCCAACGAGGAGGTGACGAGGGTTCTGCGGGAGATCGGCTCTCCGGATCGGGTCCCTGCATGGTACCAGGAGGCGAGGTCGGCGGGGCGGAAGATCCCGGGCTTCGGCCACCGGGTCTACAAGACCTACGACCCCCGGGCTCGGGTCCTCGCCCCCTTGGCGGGGATGATGGCGGAGTCGAACCCCGATTGCAGCCAGATGTACGCCACGGCCAAGGGGTTGGAGGAGATGGTCGTCTCAGACCTCGGGGCGGAGAAGAGGGTCTTTCCCAACGTCGACTTCTACTCCGGGATCGTCTACCATGGGATGGGGGTACCCGAGGATCTTTACACCGTCCTCTTCGCCGTCAGCCGGGTAGCCGGCTGGACCGCTCGAGTGATGGAGTACCTCGATAACAACCGGATCTTCCGTCCACGGTCCCTATACATAGGCGACTTCGATAGGGAGTACGTCCCGATGGAGAACCGATAGTCGAAGATCTAAAGGCTCCGCCGCTGGGGAGACTTCATCCAGAAAAAATTGATGGGAGCGTTGAAGACTCTCCCATCCCATCCTTCACAAATACTTGGTGAACCATCTCCTTCGGACCCGAACTGGTCCTCAAGGGGTATCTTTGCCGAATCTTAGATCAAAGGGATGCCCCTCCAGGAGAAGAAGGGGCTATAGAGGAAGAGATCGTATATCGCTACATGAGCATCTCTGACAGGTTTAAGATGGGGGGGGGTTCGGACTCCTGTCTTATAAAGTAGGAATAAACTCAGACCGGACGCGATATTCTTAAATATTTTCCCAGGAGAATATGGTCCATGGGGCTTTGAATATAGAAGGCCAGGATCATGGAGTGGTTTTGATGCTTGAAATTGACGGATCAGAAGAAGTCCAAGCCGGAAGATCCGGCGAGTTTGTTCGACTAGGGGAGCTCTCCAAAATAGGCAGATCTATGACGATCTTCTTCCTCCTCTTGGCCGTGATCTCCCTCTCATCCGCCCAGGTCGGATACGAGCCCGGCGAGAGGGAGGTTGAGAGGCTCTTCGAGCTCGGCCTTGGCAGACCCTGGATAATAAGCGAGAGGCATCCGGAGATGTACGCTCCTGAAGTGCCCACAGGGCCTTCGACATCAGAGTTCTCGATATACTCTGAGTACTTCACCATGACACCCCCGTCCATGACGGAGGTCGAGAGGCACTTCGTATCAGGGGCGCCGGATATATTCGCCTACGGTCCCGGGGGCGAGGCGATGGACGCCGGATATTATCAGACCTATTTCTATGGGGGCAACAGCCTCTGGATCCTCGGCGCCAGGAGCTGGACGGGTTATGCGGTCGTCCCTCAAGGAGCGTATCTCAGGCTTCTCGCTCATTCTCCGGCCGGGGGGTGGGCTTCCCTCTACGAGATAACCCCGGCCGAAAGGATGGTCCAGAAGAGGTTTATGCTCTACTCCGGGTACAGCGTCATCACCTTCCGGGCTGAAGAGGCGGGCAGGTACATCCTCCTCTTCTCCGTCGGAGACGAGGCCAGCAACGCTGTGATCCTCGACGTGAGGAGGGGGAGTTGGCCCGTCACCTATCCCGCACCCGGGCCCCAGCCGCCGTGGCGCTGGATATCCCAGGGCCGCTTCCAGTTCGCTGAGCTATGAGGTCTCGAACCGGGTCTGGCCCGACGGCTCCTCCGAAGGAGCCCGCCGTGGGGCGGAGACGCCCTCCAAGGGCATGAAGACAGACCGTTTCGGCGGATCCGAGACGGAGGATGAGGATCAGCGGCTGATGGCCCCCCTCCAACCAGCCGCATGCTACGGATGATGGGATAGCTTCGCTTCAGCCGCGCCCTTTGGGATAGAGATGAAGCAAAAAGATGAAAAAAGGCCGACCTCCGGGAGGGCGCCCCACCCGGCGGCGGCTCAGATGAACCGGGGCCTCTCAGAGAGCTTCACCGGCAGGGGGAGCCTCTTCCAAGGCTTGCCGGTGGTCTCCGCGCCGATCCTCGCCTTCAGCTCCTCGACGGTCATCTCGACTTTGTGGGGCCTCTTAGGCTCCGACTCCGCTCTGACGTTGACCGTCAGCTTCCCCGACTCCAGCTCTGAGTCGCCGATGACGACGACGTAAGGGATCCACTCCCTCCCGGCGTCCCTGATCTTTTTGCCGACGGTCTCGTCCCGGTCGTCGACGTCGGTCCTGAAGCCTATAGCCCCGGCGACCTCTACGGCCCGGGGGAGATGGCGTTCGGCGACGGGGATCACCCTCACCTGGGTCGGCGATATCCAGGTCTCCAGCATCGGAACCTTCCCCCCGAAGGAGTCGAGGTGGGCCTTCTCGAGGAGGGCGAAGATCAGCCTCTCGATGGCGCCGGAGGGGGAGCAGTGGAGGATCACGGGCCTGCGGAGTTTGCCGTCGGCGTCGGCATAGTCTATCTCGTAGCGGTCGGCGTTCTCGACGTCGATCTGGACCGTCGATAGGGCGGAGGCCTTGTCAAGGGCGTCGACGAAGTTGAACTCGAACTTGAGGACGAAGTAGAAGAACCTCTCCTCCCACATCTCTATCAGGACCGGCTTGTTGACGATCCTGACAAGCCCCTCGACAAACTCCCGGTTCTCTTCGTAGAACTCTCTGGTGAACCTGATCGCCACCTCGTAGTCTTCGAGGTCGAGGCCCGCCTCCGCCAGAACCGATATCGACGTCTCGTACTGCTCCTCAAACTCCCTCGTCGCCTCTGCCATATCGGCGCAGAGGGTGTGCATATCCGGCATGGTGAAGGCCCGCAGCCTGCGCAGCCCCACCAGCTCGCCGCGCTGCTCCCTGCGGAAGGAGTAGCGGGTCATCTCGATCATCTTGAGGGGGAGGGACCGGTAGGAGAGGGTCATGTCGTGGCTCATGAGGAACTGGCCGAAGCAGGCGGCAAACCGCAAAAAGAAGCTCCTCTTCTCCGCCTCGATGGAGTACTGCCTCGCCGGGAACCGGTCGAGGTACTTTTTGAGGGTGGGGTGGTTCATGTCGTACATGATGGGCGTCTCCACCTCCATCGCCCCCATATCTGCCGCCCTCTCCAGGACGTAAGACTCCAGGAGGGACTTGACGAGCCTCCCCTTGGGGTAGTACCTCATATTCCCCGAGTCGGAGCCCGGCTCGTAGTCGACCAACTCCTGCCGTCTCATCAGCTCGACGTGGGGGGGGACGGCCTCAACGGCCCTGCTCTTGGAGATCTCGTAATTGACGAACTTTCGCAGGTTCTCGTGGCCCGTGAAGTCGAAATTATCGGGCTCGATGATATTCCCGCCAGGGGTCATGATCTTCCAGATGGATACGGCCTTGGCCTCGGCTTTAAGCGCCTCGGAGACGACCTCCACCTTCTCCACCGTCTCGGGGAAGGCCGCAGCTGCGGCGGATGCGGCTGTCCCGGCCTCGACCTCGGCCCCAGCCCTTGTGCCCTCCCCGAGCCTGATGGAGCGAGAGAGCTCCGAGAGGGGGTGGCCCTTGCAGCTGAGCCTGAAGGCCTTGTACCATCCGAAGGGGGCCCTCGCCACCTCGTACTTATCCTGGAGAGCCTCCTGCAGCCCCCGGAGGACCTCGACGGCGGCGGTGGGAGAGGAGAGGCTGGAGCTGAGGTGGGCGTAGGGGTAGAGCATGATCCTCTTGGTCTTCACCTGCTCAGCGACGGCGCAGACCTCCTTTTCACCTGCGGCTACGACCCCGGATACGTCCTCTTCGTCGATCTTCTCGACGGCTATGAAGGCGCAGAGCGCCTCCTCCATCCGTCCGGCCTTCTCCTCCTCTCCTACGTCCTCGGCGACGGGAGTGCGCCTCTTCGCCTCAAACTCGATGTAATCAGAGTGGATCAAGAGCAACTGCAATTAAAACCACCTTCGTTATATCCAGCTACAAAAGAGGCCACCTAGTTCAACCTTTCGACGGGCATCTCTGAGGTCCGCAAGACGACGAACGGAGGGCGGGCTAACCCAGGATCATATTCCGTTTCTATTTCGCCCCCTATGATAATTTGATTCTGTTCTCCTTTCCGGCTAGATATCGATCGTGAACTACCCTACCCTAAAGGGTGGGGTATGCTTCGGGGCCGCACGCCCGGTTTTCCGGATTTCAGGAATCTGGTCGCGTACTCAGATTACTGAATAGCGCTAACTTCTGACGTAATGGTTGTTTGGCGGAAAATGAGTCCCTTGAATTCGATTCGAGTGGCGATTTTCAGTAGAACGAGTACGCGACCAGAAATCTTTGGGTAATTGTTGCCCAGATTCCCTGATTTGCATGATGCAAACGTTGTTTTGGTTTCCTCTGAAAAGCAACCAATATTTTCATCAGTTAAGAGAAGTACGAAAACCGGGCGAGGGTTCACTTCATCCCCGACCTAAAGGTCGGGGTATTCGTGACCCTCCGCGCTCCCGAAGTAATAAAGGGCTCAGTTCGGGCACAGCCCGGACTTTGGGGAGTGTCATCTCCCGCCCCGTTTATCTCTGGGGAGCGGAGAGGGCGCAGCGGGAAGACCCCACCCTTCAGGGTGGGGATGAAAGCGGAGCCCTCCCCCATTTCAGCCGAAACCTATAAATCTAATAAACGTATTACATGCTTAATAC
>JARFPK010000054.1 GCA_029167045.1 Candidatus Methanocrinis natronophilus | reverse complement strand
GGGAGGGGGAGGGAGAGAGAGGAAGACCCCACAACAGATAATAATAAACTACACTATACCCCCTCTCATAATAATATAAGGTAAAAAAGGTAAAGTAATGTCAATAGGTAACGGTTTTATAAGGTAAAGACGAGGTAAAGACGAGGTAAAAAGGTAAAGATGGGAGGATCACTCCCATTTCTCACGGTTTCTTAGGATTACCACAGCCTCGGAGTCCTTCCAGGTGTCGAATTCGTTCAAGTAGAGTACATTGATCGCCTGGGACCGCCCCGAACCTCGATCAATCTTCTCAGATATTCTTGAGAATCCGGTGACCTTGTACAGGAGCCCGCCCTCTTTTTTGGAGTCCTTCCCCTGGACCAGCTGAGTTATCCGGCCCCCGCTCACTCCCATTAAGATGGCCGCTTCTGATTGCTCCAGCCTTCCGCCCTCTGCGACGATCAGCTTTGCGAGCTTCCTCTCGGCTCCGGTGAGCTTCGTTTTGAAGCTCTCTCCCCGCCCGTCCCCCACATACAGAGCCTTTGCCGTATCGAAGTCTTTGACGGTGGCGATGAGCCGCCCTTCCTCGTCTACGTCCCTCTGGAACCGCCTCCAGAAGGTGACGGCCTGGAGGATGTCCAGGAATAGCGGGAGGTTCCGGCGGTTCCCGGCGTCATTCCAGATGAGATCTTCGGGACCACCGAATGGGATACTCACCTTGAGCCTCTCCGACTTCAATATCCTGAACATAGCCCGGACGACGAGGACCTCCCTCGTTACGGGTCGAGCTACCTCGCCCCTGACGGCGAGCTTCTGGATATGATCGGCGACCCTCTTATCCTGCTCCGGGGTCTCGTCTACGTCGATGGGGACGGCTCTGTTAAGACACTGAAGATCCTGGTCGGAGTCCACCGACGTTATCATCCATACGATCTCCGGGGGGACGGATAGAACCGCTGGCTTCCCTTTAAGGACGGTTCTATGATAGTAGTGCTCATGGAACTCTGAAGAGGTCTGCTTGATGACGGCGTCGGTGTCGTCGTTCTGCTTATAGTCGTCACAGAATACTATGGTCCCTCTCTGGATCGGGTGATAAAAGAGAGCTTTCGGAGAGAGCCCCGTCTTATGGTAGGCCTCTGATGGGAGGGTGTGAAGAGTAGCCGCCGCCATATCACTTTTACCGCCCCCGCTCTTCCCTGTCAGCTTCGGGTGAGCTCCCCGGCTCGTCTCGATTTGGGGGGTGAGGTAACAGCAGTACATTATGCCCCCCGCCGATCTATCCCCCACGTGTAGAGAGTTGAAGACGTCCAAGGTGTACTCGATGGGGTCCTTAAATTCGAGGATATTTCTCGCCTCGGCGACTATGTCCTCGGCGATCGGCTCCGGCTTCGGGGGGGCGCTGGCGTCGTTGCCGCAGGTCGTGCACTTCTCGGCGGCCTCTTCTGCATCGTTGGCCCGGATATTGTTTAGGGTCATCTCAAATCGATAATGGTTGCCCTCTTCGTTCCATTTACCGATCCGGGAGACGTTGCTCATAATCCAGTTGATTTGGGTGTCAGTGAATCCGGCGGCGGTGAGCTTTCCGCACAATCCAAATTCGGCTTTGGATCTGTCTTTGCCGTGCCGTTTCTTCGCCTCGTCGGTCCAGTTGAGGAGATCCAGGAGGACCGGATCGGCCTCTGAAAGGGCGTCGAGCTTCGCCTTCACAAAGTCGACGTCGATCTCGCCGGCGTCCTCCGGTGGTTCCGGCTCGGCTTCCTCGGCTGTGGGGGTCTGGTTGAACTTCTCCGTCCAGGTCTTCAGGGCGTCGGGGTCTGGTGTCAGCTCCTCGATGAACCTCAAGAGCCGGCCATCCTCATCTCTTGTGGGGATCTCGCCGATCGCTTCCCGGAGGTGGTTCTTCCGCCCCTCTTTCTCGTCTTCAAACTTCGAGTTCCAGGTCCCTAGGACCCCACAGACTCTTGGAGGATCGAAGGTCGCCGTGTCGACGTCGACGTCGGCCTCCTTTCTGACCACCTTCAGGAAGGTCGCCACCTTCGCTATGAACTCCGGCGTCGGTTCGGTGGCGGGGATAGGCAGCAACAGCCCGCCCCCGTTCCCGCTCTTGAAAGCGAGCCCCGGCTTGAGGCCTTGGCCGTCCAACCATGCCCGAACTGTGGGGAGTTGCGCTACCGCAAAGCCCCGCTCGAATTCAGTCGCTGCGTGGTCCTTTCTATCATCAGGCTTTTTGGCGTCGATGTCCAAAAAAATGTTGGTGATGGCTTCGACGTCGGCGAAGTCGTGATATTGTTTCGACCCCTTCTTAAGCCGCTGGACGTTGACCCACAATTGCCTCTTCCCGTTCCTCAGCTTGATGTAGTCGACGGCCCGGTTTGCGTTGATGAGGTCGAAATGCGCCTCTTGTGCGCCCTTCTCGCCTGTCTGCACCGACTTAATGGCAAACCGTTCATGTCCTAGGAACCTGATGAAGCGGGTTAATTCTTCGACTGTGGGGGCCGTCATCTTCCCCTCCTTTTTCGGTCTTCTTCGAGAAGGTTCCAGACCCCGAGGTCGAGCGATGCAAACCATATCAAGTCGGCGAGCTCGTCGACTTCTCGCCCCAGGCCGGAGACTTCGGGGATTCTACTGGTTTTGGCGATGCTCCCCAGGTGCTCCAGCTTCCGCCGAGCCGAGTTGATTTGCAGTAGGGCCTTCTGCTGCTCGAAAGTGAGGGGAGGGTTCATCTCCTCACCTCTGGTCGAAGATCTCTTATTTTTTCGCCATGTGCGTGGCGAAAGTGATGGGTTGGGGTGGTCATGTGTATCCCCTCCACGCGTCCTCCGGTGCCGACTTCTGATAGATCCGGCGATTAATGCGCTCATAGAGGACGGAGCGGATAGACCGGAGTTCCGGCTCGTCTATGCAGAAAGCAAGAGCCGCCAGTATGCCCTCGGTAAAATCGGTAAAGGCTCCTTCGTCCTCCTTCGCCGGGATCGGACCTCTGAACAACCCGCCGATGATGAAGCCGTCCAAAGGGACCAGCATCGCCGGAGATCCACTATCTTCAGAGAGCCCACCGACGAAATCTTTAAACCCATCTATGTCCCGGGAGAAGAACAAAAGAAAGTCGGGGGTCTCAACAACGTGATGATCTCCCACCTTCCCCACCTTCCCGCCCCCCATGACGGTGGTGAGTATTTCTCTTCCAGTTGTGGGGAAGGTCATCTCGACCGCCTCATTTGGTCGATGTTCAGCTTGACCCCTTCTGTTACAGAAGGGTATATATGCAAAAACGCCTTAGTTATCATCTAGACCATCCCAAATGCTGCCTAGCTGGCCCTTCGGTTCCGGTTGGTTTGGTGGCGTGGGTGAGGAGGATTCGTGGTCTGGATTCTGGTGGCGGATGGCACCCGCCACTACCCAACTTTTACTTATCATTTCATCGCCTCGATTAAGAGAGATGGATTTCTCTGGACTTGATCGTATCCGATTCTCAAAATTAGCCTTCCGAAAGCTGATACGGGAACGCCTAAATTTTCGGCGGCGGATGCAAAAATAACCCGCTCATCTTTTGGCATGTAAACTGTGAGGATCTGGTCCCCAGGTCTATCTACGGTCATATTTCGGTTCCTCCTGGGGTGGCACCCCCAGGTTCATTTCGATGATAACTATAATAGACTGGAAGTTGTATTTATAGGTTAGCCCCCAATCGGCTCAACACCTATCGATATATAGGATATTATAGGATATTATAGGATATTATAGGATATATAGCATATTATCTAACCGCTGGTCTCCTGTATTTCTTATGTAACCCGCCCTTCTATTCAGGGTCGATCGGTTACATAAGAACGGGTATGTCGTATAAAATAATCTCAATTGTACTCCCTCCCTGGAGGGCTGGTGTGGTCTGCCTACTTGCTACAACCGATCGATAAGTCGGTTTGAAAATTTCGCCCACAAAAATCGCTATCAGTCGCCACTGCTCCGGGTCGACCCCCTCGGATAAGGATCTTTTCGACCTATTACCCCATACTTCTACGCGACGGGACCCCTCAGATTCTAGAGTCTCTGGAATGGGGGCGACCTCGCAGTAAACAAGTCTGGTTTGGCTTATTATGAAAAAAGGAAAAGAGTTTTGAGGCAATTACAGTTTAAAATATTGATCAAATTCGGTGGTCTTCTTTATACCGTCATACGTCTGTCACACAGTGGGGAAACTTTTATATAACGATTTATGGTTTAATTCTCCATTGTAATTGAATATTCGCGGTGATATTGTTGAGATTCCAAGGAGCTGAAATTAAGGAACAGGGCGTTACATTTGCTGTAGTTATAGTGAAAAAACACGTTATAGATAATAGATCCGAAGCGAATAGAATTATAACCGCTTTTCAAGCACAAGTTTTTCAAGGTCGTCCTGTAATACTAATGGCACAGGATTCCAGAAAGGTGCCGACATACTACGGCAGAGATGATATTGCGAGATTTATGGCTTCTGTCCCGCTTCATGCCATTCCCTGGAAAGAGTATTCAATAAGTTGACCTCACATCCACTGGTGATATCAATTCTGACATCCTTCAACCGCCGCCCCCGTGGTAGCTTGCCGTGCAACATCTTCGCGTGTTGAGGTGGTGATGGTGGGAAATCGGTATGAGATAATGATAAACGAAGGCCCCCGAAAAACCTTGGAAAACATCCACGACAAGGACGAAAAAACAGCTAAAATAATATCAGACCACATAGTTAAATTAGAAGATGATCCTTATACGCCACGGTCGGGGACCGATATCGATCATATTGAAGCCTCTAACCCAAAAAAGTATCGTCTTAGAATAGGTGCTCAGATCAGAGTTGAATATACAGTAAATAACACTGATCGGACGGTTACAATAACTAAGATAGACCCCACAAAGCGCAGAAAAAGCGATTATAAAAAGTAAATTCACTCAGATAGTTTGGCTGTCTATATAGCCGTCGGCCCTATAAACGCTTAAATAACAAGAACTCTTAAGTACATCATGATGGCGCTAGAAGAAATAGAGTACTTAGACAGTTTTATGGCTGGGCTAAGTGATGAAGAGATAGATGAAATGCGCGCCGGATGTGGTGGCGATCCGGACCCCATCCCATTCAGAGCTTTTGCAAGAGATATAGGCATCGAGCTTTAGCTTTTCTTTTCGCTGCTATCCAGCAGCTCCTCTATCTTCTCTTTCAGCTCGAAGGTGTACCTCCTCGCCCTCGTCCCGATCCTCGCAAGTAATTTGTTTTGGGAGGGGGGATCTTCCCCCTCATCTCCTCGCTTCGACCGCACTTATTTGTTCTTGAATCCTTTTCCTGAATGTTAAGGGGTCCGCGACACTGGGATATCTGTTGATCGCACCGCCAGTACCCGTTGCAACCACAGTGCCGTAGCCGAGTAGTCTACCGATGATTCCCTGATCAACGCTGATTCCTTCGATCTTGTTTACTTGAATCTCTTGGGATTTTCTCTTTATGACGCCGGTCTTTAAGACAAGCCTCTTATTTGTTATCCCAAACTCGGATTTGAAATAGTTGATTATCGCTATCACTAACCAAATTCCAGGCAGGATCACCATCCCGGGAACTTCCTCTGCGAATGCGATCAAGAATATAAAAGTGAGAAGTAGCGGCCAGAGAATCACTATCCAACTTAACTTGGTTTTATATGATATCACTTCTCCGTCCATCAGAGAGCTTTCAAGGTATCCCATTATTGTCCCTCCATATCTTCTCTTTAGATATGATAACCTTATAAAAAGATTGTCGGTTTGAGTTTCATCAACCTCGATCTATTTTTGGATAAATCCGTAGACTATGATCAACCCTCCAACTATTATTAGTATTGTTAAAGCGTTATTTGCCATTGACACGTCTCTGCACACAGATGCTGCATCTGAACTCCATGCAACTGCAAGAGCCCCCAGCCCTGATCCGCATATCTGGGATGCTTGATTGACTGACCAGCCCGCATCATTGATGGGTATGAAATACTTGATCACTGCGGACAAGAGGATGATACCGCCTCCGATTATGGCGCTGCGGGTTCTAACCTGCTCTGAACTTAGCGTATTTGATAATTTCATTTCATCTTCGACTCCATACCTCTTTATTGTTATTCAGATCTGGGGTTAGAGCAAAAAACACACGTATGTTCAAAAGCGATATAGTTCTAAAATGTTTCGGTGAAAGATAAGATTGTGACTGACCTCCGAAATTGGAGAAACCTGGAAGATGGAGGAGGTCAGTCGTCGTGGAGCCCCGGCCAGGAGGCTCCCACAGTGAAAAAGATTAACAGGGATATGAACTTGCCGATTCGCTATTTTATGATATCTTTCCCGCCACCAGCCGCTCCTCTATCCTCTCCCTCAGCTCGAAGACGTACCTCCGCGCCTTCACTCCGCCTCGGTGACAGTTGACCGCCTGGATCCCCGCCGCCGCCATCAACCGCCCCAGGGGCCTGGACTCCATCCCCACAGCCTCCGCCACTTCAGCCGCCGTTGGCTCTATCCCCCGCGCGTGAAAGCCTCTGATCGCCTCCAGGGCTCTCTTTATCTCCTCGCCTGTGGGGGTGCTCGTCTTTGGTAAGGATTTGTCTTCGGTAAGTCGCTTTTGTGTCTTTGGTAAGGGTTCTGGTGGGGGCGTGTCTTCGGTAAGAGTCTTTGGTAAGGGCTCGTCTTTGGTAAGGACGGGCTCCTCCTCCGGGGTGTCTTTGGTAAGGAGTAGGTTTTTGCCGATGTATTTCTTCCTCGTCTTCCCGTCCTCCCACCAAAACAGCGCCCAATAAGGGCCATGGCCCGGCCCGTCCCGGCATTTCTTGCACCGCTCTTTATTGCACTTATAAAATTCCTGGCGGTAAACTCCACCCTCCGGAGCCTTAATCGACTTCATGGTATATGTCTTTGGTAAGGATCGTATAAATAGGTTCTTACCAAAGATGGGCTTACCAAAGATGGGCTTACCAAAGACATTTGGTAGATGCTGATTTCACCCACAAAGAGGAGGTTTTACAGGTCGAAATGGTGTTTATAAAATGGCGAGAATAGAATTGTTGCGGTGTTATCGCTTCGCGCCTTTCTTCCGATTCGTTCGGCGAGAAACTATCCTGAGATTCCTCTTCCCGCTGGAGCCCCCCTTTGAGAGAGGGACTTTGTGATCCACCTCTCGGGGATCTCCGACCTTCAGCCCCATCTTCCGCCGAGCTGCGTTGCGCTGGTTTCTAAGCTTGATCTGTTTGGGCTTACCGTGAAAATCCCTGTATTCCTTCTTATAGTCCCGCCTCTTGGCGGTCTTCCGCTTTTCCACGATAGCCCCCGCCCCGATTACAGATCGTAAAGCCAGGCTTGATATCTGAGATATTCGTTCTCTTTTCTGAGAAGCTCGGTCGTGGCTTCAAGTTCTCGAATCTTCTTCTTCAGGTCCATCCGCTCTTTCAACAACGTGGTGGTCCCTCTCTTCTCCCTATCCTCTTTCAGCCTCTGGGAGACGATCCTCGTCATATCGGCCCGTGAGAACTCGAGTACCTGGTCCTCGCCGTCCTCATTCAATCCCATTTCTCTTTCTCCCTCTCTTGTGGGCTCAAGGTCAGTGTGTGCCGGCATCCAACGTGCTCCAGACCGGCGGCTCTGGCCTCGGCGAGGGTCGGATATCCGGGGGTCTCGCCGGTGATGGATAGGGTCGCCCCTTCCCATGGGATGCATTTAGGACAGGCCTCAGAGTGCCGAGAGACGACGAGAAGATCATAACCATGCTCCAAAAGCCTGTTAACCGTCCCCGATCGGAAGCTCTGCATGGTGGCGTGGTGGACGCTCATCTTCGCATAGCTGGCCATATTCCACTGGCGGCCGGCCCGGTCGATGAAGCCGGTTACGCCCCTGGCGGCGAGGTCCTTCTTCATCCTCCTGGCGGCCGTGTCGACGGAGTCTATCCCCAGGACGGTGCTCTGAGTGTATTCGAGTTGAAGAGCCCGGAGGAGGTCGTCTACCTGTCTCCCTATCGTGAGATCGACCCCCACAAGCCTGGAATAGGTAGCTTCGGCCAAAACGCTAACGGCCTGCTGGTGTATACTTCCAAATCCGGCGCTCAATCCTGTGGAGAAGCTCATCCCGTCGGCGTATACGATTCCCTGTCGATATAAAAATGGGATCGCATCGTCGCACCACTCACGGCCGCCGACTAACAGCGTATTTCGAGCTGCCTTGATATTTCGCTGGACGGCTCGATAATAGGCAGGATCGCCACCAGCCAGAAGGACCCGGTTTATCTCGGCTTGGATCTTCCGATCGCCGCTTTCGTAGAGCTTGATGAGCCTGGAGGCTTGGTCCTCAGTAAGCTTCGCCACGTCCGCCATTAGGCCCCCACCCCTCCCAGGAGAAGGACCCGGTACAGCTCTTTTCCGTCCAGGCCTGCCTTCGGCTCGACCTTCACGACTTCATATATCACGCCAGAGTCAAGCTTGACTTTGGCTCCGAACTCCAGGGGCTCGGTGCAGAAGATCCGCCCCTCCGCCTGCATTATCTGTTGAGAGGCCTGATCCTCCACAACCTTGAGGTATGTCGACCTTTTGGCTTCCCGTCTGCAAGGGAACTCTAACCACGCTCCGGGGAGTTCCTCCTCCGTTGTGGGGTCGACCGCCACAACCCGGCAGTCCCGCTCATTGGCCCCGATGGTCGTCGTGATCTCGGTTACTGTATCGAATTGTTTAGCCGTGATCAAGACGATATCGCCCCATCCCGCGTTAAATTCCAAGGTATCGCTTTGGGGCTCTCCGTCCAGGGTTCCCGTTATGGTGACGTCGAAGGTGAGGGTTGAACTGATCCGGAATTCGACCTTAAAGGGGTCGTCCATCGAAAAGGGCGGGGATAGGGTGAGCGTTGCGAGAACTGGAGCCCATCCGTAGAGGACGGGGGAGGCTTCGTACTTCGCCACCTGGTTGAGGTAGCCGGCGATCACCGGGACCTAGCCCCCTTCGCCAGGCAGGGCTCCAGGAGCCTGTAAGCCGTCCAGGACCTCAGAGGGGTCCCCTTGATCCCGCCGCCCTGGAGATCGTCGCCGTAAGTCTCCCACAGGTCGCCGAGCTTGAAGTAAGTTACACCCCCCTCCTGGAGCTTACGTCTCGAATCGTTGGACGTGTCGAGCCTCGCCAGGACCTCCTCGCAGACAGCATCTTTGATAGCTGTGGGGATGACGACCTCGCCGTCTCCGTCCCTCTCCACCTTCCAGCCGCCCCGGACCCTGATCAGCCTCGGCCATTGGAGAGCCTGTGAGGTGTCGTACTTCCGGCCGGTGAAGGGGAGGGAGTCGACGAGCTTCGAGACGTAAATCAAAATGGCCTCTTGCTCGCCCTCGTCGAGAGCATCCCACAGGGAGGCGGCGGGGCGGTCGAGGACGTAGTCGTCCATTTCGTCGGTGTCGACGTATTGGTCCATGTTTCACCTCAGTCTGTGGGGGCGAGGGGGGCCGGGGAGAGATTCGGCACCGCCATCGCCCCGGTGTTGCTCAAGGTAATGCGTAGGCGTCGATCGTTCCGGCGATCGTGTCGCCGGCGACGTCGATCAGGATCGACCCGTCACTCTGGAGATACCTCGCCGACTCGATCGGGCCGACGACCACCCTCTCGGCTCCAGGATCGCCTCCCTCCGCCTCGAAGACGAGATCGCCGAGACTCCGCCGGAAGGCAGGCTCGCCGTCCCCGGCCTTGATGGTGATCGAGTCGTCGGCCGTTGCCGCCGTCAGCTCGAAGGAGAGGAGAAGCCGCCGGTATTGCCAGGCGTCGGGGATGACGTGATCGTTCGTCTTGTCGATCGTGTCGGCCGTCTCGTGGTTCTTGAAGGCCCCGGAGAGCTCGTTTACCGTGATCTCGGATCTACCAGCCATCTATCCCGCCTCCATCAGGCCCCGGACCCGTCGGAGACGACCACAGAGGCCAGGCAGTCGGGCCTTACGACCTCGGCGCCATAGACGTGCAGACCCCGGAGGGCGTCGGCGATGAACTTGTCAGGCCGGTAAGCCTCGACCTCGTTAACGCTCTCGGCGTAAGTGACCGCCTGGGGGACTCCGGCCAGGACCGTGTAGTTGACGGTCTCGGCGGGGACGTTGTTGGACTCCAGGAGATCGAAGCCGAAGAGCCTCGTTATCTGGCCGTTCTTCATGGCCCCCTCGACCCCGCTCCAGGTCGTGTTGTGGGTGATGAGACCTTCCTTGAGCATGAACCCCACAACCCAGGGCGGAAGGATGACCCATCTCCCCTGCTTGGGGGCGTTGGCCTCGTCCAGGGCCGTCTTAATGTCGATCAGAAGGTCCCTCACCAGGACCTCGTCCAGGTCTAGGGCCGCAGGGTCCAGGGTGTTGCCGGCGTCCTCCTCCATCAGGCCGGCGAGGAACTGATCGGCGACGTCTCCGAGCCGATAGGCCGCGTCCCTGGTGGCGGATTCCATCAGGTTGACGTTCATCTGAGCCTTGTCTATATCGTCGATCCGGAAGTTGAAGGACTGAGCCTCGGTTATCACCAGCTCGGCCCCGGCGTCGGTGAGGTCCTCAGGGTCGGAGAGCCCCACAGCCTTGACGTAGGGGGCGACGGTGATCGGGCCGTGGGAGTTGATATGGACGGTGGACCCCTTCCCCCGGATCTCGCCCTCATAATTGCGGTTGACTACGTTGCTCTGGCCGTAAACCAGGGTCTTGTGGAGAGCTTCGAGAATCTGAGCGGACCAGATCTCGCCTATGAAATTGCTTATAGCCATGTGATTTTCACCTCAGTGAGCCCTCTTTTAACTGGCTCTTAATCTGGTCCATGTTGGCGATGACTTGGTCGGGGGTCATTTTCTTGACAGCTTCACGGGTCAGAGGTTTCACCGACTCGCCCGGTGGACTGCCTCCTCCACCCACAGGCTCGCGGGGTCCGAGCTCTTTCAGCAGTTTGGCGCCGTCGACCTTCAGCTCCTCCTCCGTCGAGCCCTGGAGACGTCCCGCCAGGGAGGGGGGGAGCTTGAGGTCGGTGACTACCTTCTGCTTCAGGTTCTCCAGGGTGGCGGCTTTGCCGGCGGTTTCTGCCTCGGCGATCTTCGCCTTCAGGTCCTCATTCTCACGCTTGAGGTCCTCATAGTCGGCATACTTCGCCTTCTCACGGTTGAGCCTCTCCTGGACGATCCGGTCCACGTCTGCCTGAGTGAACTTTTTTTCATCATCGGTCATGGGTCTAAACTCCGAAGTCTACGGCCTTCGTTTGCCTATTTGTATAATTAGTTGGACATCATATATAAACGTTTGTCCTTTTTGTGAAAGATCACGGATCAGTATCCCAGATCCGTGTCTTTTCCGATGCAAGGTTAGAGGAGGGGCTCAACGGTCCCCACCATCTCGGCCTTGATCCTCGCCTCCTCGTCGTCCAGGTCCTCCTCGGTGGCGTCGGGGTCCAGCCTGGAGAGGGACCCCCATATCGAGGTAGCCATCGCTCCCCGTCTCGTCGCCTCCACCTTCGCCGCCTCCAGTGGATCGACGGGGAGGTTCTCTCTCCACTCCACAGTCAGGTTGGTGAGAGATTCGGCGCCGCTCATCCTGGAGGCGACCTCCAGCTCGGCCGTGGTCCTCAGGACCTCCAGAAGGCCAGGCTTGACCCGGAGCCGGAGCCGGCCGACTTTGGCCAGGGTGGGGAGGAGGAGCCTCTTCAAGGCAGACCCGGACTCGGCCAGGCCGCTCTTGGTCTCGCCGAAGGCAGCCGGCGACAGCTCGGCCATAACGTAGAGCTGGCCGAGAACCGCCTCGATATGGGAGAAGGTCGCCGCCATGTTCGCATCCCAGGTGATGACCTCGGGGACCTTCTCGCCCTCGGTGATGGAGATGTACTTCTCGTCGGAGGCCCAGACCACCTCGCCGGTCGTGGGGTCCTTCACCCGGAGGCCCGGGGGTCCCGCCATCCAGGGATCGGCGAAGACGTCCAGGGTCCCAGAGATCTTGATGAGACGCCGCTCGATCTCCTCCACAAGGTCAGAGATGCCCCGGAAGTCGTCCATCCCATGGACCCCGTCGCCGCTCTTCAGATTCGAGAAGGGGACCACCAGGAAGTCGGGAACGCCCGTCTCCTCCTCCTCCTTCAGGGTGGCGTATCTATCGATCGTGGGGAGGGGGGCCGTCTCGAGTATTTCGTCGCCGGCGGTGTTGAGCTTGAGGAGGCGGTGCTCCACAGTCCCCGGCCAGTGGATCTCGACCTTGACGTACTTCTCGTCGCCCTTCTTCACCTCCCAGGCCAGGACGTGATGGGTGTACGTCCCGACGTCGTCGGGGTCGACGACCGGGAACCAGAGCCGGGGATCGATCCGAGATATGACGCCCCGCTCGCCGTTCCATCTCACCTTTAGGACCCCGTCGCCGAAGGCTATCAGGTCGGTGAAGAGGTCGTAGACGGTGAGGGAGAGGGAGTTATCCTCGACGATCCGGTCGAGGTTGGGCTGCTGGTTCTCGTCGGCTCTGATCGCCGGCGGAGCCCCCACAGCCAGATCGGCGAAGAGGGTCGAGATCCTCTTGAACCAGTTGACCCTCATCTTGACGATCCGGGGGGCGTCGTCTTCATTCAGGCCGGTGAAGACGAGATCATGATCTCCCTCCAGGAGGAGGCGGTTCGTAGCGTAGCGGGCCAGCCGGGCCTGATCGGCCGCCGGCGGCCATTTCTGCATGGGATTTAGGAAAGATAGGTCGGTGTGTACGGTCGTCATGATCGTGATCCCCTCCTCCTCGGAGGCGGTGTAAGCCGCCGGCTCTTGCTAATTCTATTGACGAGATAGCGAAGGCAGTCGACGAGGTCGTCGCCCTCCTTTATGGGCTGGTCCTCGCCCCGCTCAGTGGCTTTGGGGTCCCATCTGTAGGCCTCCATCTCCTCCTGGAGCATGGGAGTCGATGGCCCCACAAGATGGAGCCAGCCCTGATCGAGGGCGTTAATCACCCTCTGGATCCCGTTGAGAACGTCGTTATCGGCCTGCTGGACCCCCTGGACGCCGTCGCCGATGAACTGGAGCCGGTGAGCTTTGGCCGCCGGGTCGACGTCGATAGACGAGGGGTGCATCCCCGCCAGGAAGAGCTTGAGGTCCTTCGATACCTCCGCCGGGGACTTGTCAGCCTTCCGATACTCGCCGGCTATGTACCAACTGGTCCCGATCCTGAAGGCCTTCAGCATCGCCGTGGGGTGGGTGGCTCCGGGGTCGACGGCGACCCTCATCTCCTCCAGCCTTCCGTCGGGGAGAGCGGGGACGACGTGAGCCTCTCGATCGAAGTTTCGATATATGGCGCCCTCGGCCATCACCCACAGGCCGAGAACGTACCTCTGATAGAAGAGGGAGGACGGGGGGCCAAACTGGCGCTTGAGCTCCTCGATATAGATCCAGTCCAGCCAGGGGTTATCTTCGAGCGTGAAATGCCAGGCCTTGAGGTCCAGCTCCTCCTCTCGATCGATCCACCGCTTCTTGAGGTAGTGAGCCGGGGGGCCGGGGTTCGTGGTGAGGAAGAGTTGAGCTCCGGGCTCTGAGAGGCGGGTTATGAGCATGTTGGTGAAGGACTCCGGGACGAGGGAGCCCTCGTCGACGTAGGCTCCCCCCAGGGTGAGGCCTGCGATCTTCGAATAGGCCGCCTCATCGTTCCCGCCCTCCACCATGATGGGCCGGCCGTAGATGTAGGCCGTCTTGAGGGACCTCTTATAGTCGAAGTTATTCGAGCCGACTAGCCGAGCGATGGGTGAGAGGACGTTGCGCTCCAGGGAGAAGAGAGTCTTCCCGGCCATCAGGAGGTTGACACCCGCCGGCGCCTCCAGGACCGCCCGGAGCCATCGGACGTTGGCCCCGACGGTCTTCGCAGACCTCACCGCCCCATGGGCTATGTTGATCCTCGCATCGGAGCCGAGACAGAAGTCCCTCTGCTTCCCCACAGGGACTTGGAAGGTCACGCCTCCACCTCCTCGCCCCCCATCGTCTCGAAGAGGATCCGGATCTCCCCGCCCCTCGCCGATGGGTCGGTCGCCTCTTCCAGCCGCCTCTTATCGATACCGATCGCTATCGAGGTTGCGAGATACTGAAGGTCTCTTGAACTGTCGCAGGTCTTCAGCATGGACCGCGCCTTATCCAGCAGCTCCCCCACAAGCCTGATGCGAGCCTCGGCGTTGTAACACGTCCTCATCAGGTCCCGCTTTTTCATCAAAACATGTTCGGCGACGTCCAGACCGTTGCGGGTGGCGACAGAAGAAATGGTAGAGGGCGCTCGATCAAACTCGGCGGCGACAGCCCGGACCCCCCGGCCGGCCTTCAGAGCTTCGAGGATCGCCTTCTCCTCTTCATCACCAACGGGACCGCCTTTTGCCATTGTGTACAATAAGGACAATCATTATATAAATAACTTGGGGTAATTGTCCTTTTCGTCCATTGAATCGAGTCGACTTTACCCCTTTTACTTTTGGAGTAAATCGATAGCAGTAGACGCAAAAGGTAAAGTAGGGGTAAAACACAAACCGCTATCAGCCAACGGCGTTTTACCTTTTTACCCCATTTTCCCAGATGAGGGGGTGGG
>JARFPK010000053.1 GCA_029167045.1 Candidatus Methanocrinis natronophilus | reverse complement strand
TTTCGCCGTCGTGGGTCAGGTTGCAGCGGCCCGAGCCGGAGATGAGGAGCTTTCGGCCGGGGGTCTTTTTCTTCTCGAGGACGAGGACCTTTCCGGCCCCGCCGGAGGCCTGGGCGGCGCAGAAGAGGCCGGCGGGCCCACCGCCGATGACGATGAGATCGAAGGTCTCAATCCTCGCCTCCACCTCCCCTACGTTTACCTTCTCAATCCCCATCTTCTCCCATCCCCCTTAAACGCCGTCTCGGCATATATCGTGGGACTTAGTCCCATGGATCTCTCAATCACCGCGAACCTCCATGGATGAAAAACCTTCCCTGAGAACCTCGAATTCTCTTCGAGAGGATTCAAGGTAGCTTTTAGTAGTTTGTAAAGGGAGGAAGATAGGAGTAGGAGGCGTTTCTTTATGGCATCGAGGGTCAGCAAGTTCGAGAGGGAGGTCGTAGCCGCCTTTGGGGGGTCGGTGGAGGACTACAGGAACGGGAAGATCGAGGCCGAAGACGACTTTCTCGCCTCCCTATACCACCACCTCCGGGCCCACACCGACAAAAATAGGATCATGAAGATCTCTATCCGCCGCTCCGTGGGGGATGTGACCCCGGCTTTATCCATCTTCAAGGGGGAGGAGTGCCTCGTCGTCATGGAGATCCTGACGGCCACGTGGTCCGCTGGAAAGGCCGTCCCCTACGACCGGTCCCGGGTCAAGGAGAAGATCGAGAGGCTGAAGGCCTGCGCCCCCTTCTCCGAGAGGGGGTTTCTAGTCTCCATCGACGAGGGGGAGCCGGGGTACGAGGACGGCCCCGCCGAGTGGAAGGAGGATTACTATCGAAACCTCTGGCACGAGGCGGGGGAGGATAAGACCTACCTCTTCGAGGTGAAGAAGGGCAGGACCAACAAGCGGAGAGTCTAGATGGAGGCCTCTCGGATCGCCGCAGATCTCGGCCTTGGGGCCGGCCAGGTGAGGGCTGCAGCCAAGCTCCTGGAGGAGGGGAAGACGATCCCCTTCATCGCCCGTTACAGAAAGGAGGCGACGGGGGGGCTCGACGAGGTGGCCATCTCCTCGATCCGCGACCTCGTCGAGAGGTACGGTGAGCTCGACCGGAGGCGGTCCTCGATATTGAACACTCTCCGGGAGAGGGGGGTCCTCACCCCCAGCCTCGAAGAGAGGATCATGGCGGCAGAGACCCTATCCGTCCTTGAGGACCTCTACCTCCCCTTCAGGCCGAAGCGGAGGACCCGGGCCTCCGTTGCCAGGGAGCGGGGTTTGCTCCCACTGGCCGATCTGATCTTCGAGCAGGGGAGGATCGACCCTCCCGCCGAGGCGGCCCGGTTCGTCGATACGGATAAGGGCGTCGCCTCGGCGGAGGAGGCGCTGGCCGGGGCCCGGGATATCATCGCCGAGAAGGCGAGCGAGGACCCGCAGGCCAGATCAGAGGTCCGCCGGCTCATCTCCGAAGAAGGGGTACTGAGGTCGAGGTCTTCGCCAACCGCCGATGGGGACGGCTCCAAGTACCGGGACTACGCCGACTGGTCCGAGCCCCTCTCCCGGGCGCCGTCCCATCGGGTGATGGCGGTCCTGAGGGGCAAAAAAGAGGGTTTTCTGACGCTTCACGCCGAGCCGCCTGCCGCCGACGCCCTGGCCATCCTCGACCGGTTGTTCCTCCGGGGGAAGGGGCCCGCCTCCGAGGAGGTCCGCCTCGCCCTCCAGGACGGCTACAAGAGGCTCCTCGCCCCCGCCATGGAGAGGGAGGCGCTCTCGTCGGCCAGGCAGAAGGCCGAAGAGAGGGCGATCGGGGTCTTCGCCGAGAACCTGCGCCACCTCCTCCTGGAACCGCCCCTGGGGGAGAGGACGGTCCTGGCCGTCGATCCGGGGTTTAGGACCGGCTGCAAGGTCGTCGTCCTCGATCCCCTGGGGTCTCTGGCGGCAAAGGAGGTGATATACCCCCACCCGCCCCAGAAGATGGTCCGGGAGGCGAAAGATATGATCGTCTCTCTCTGCGAAGAGTTCGGCGTCGAGTTCATAGCCGTCGGAAACGGGACCGCCGGGAGGCAGACCGAGGAGTTTCTGAGGAGGCTAAAGATAACCTGCGACCCCCCCGTAGTCATGGTCGACGAGGCGGGGGCCTCCGTCTACTCCGCCTCGAAATGCGCCCGGGACGAGTTTCCCGAGGAGGACGCCACCGTCAGAGGCGCCGTCTCCATCGGAAGGAGGCTGCAGGATCCTCTTGCGGAGCTCGTCAAGATCGACCCTAGGTCGATAGGCATCGGCCAGTACCAGCACGACGTCGATGAGAAGGCCCTGAAGCGAAAGCTCGACGAGGTCGTCGAGATTTGCGTAAACGCCGTCGGGGTCGACCTGAACACCGCAAGCCGGGAGCTTTTGGCCCGGGTCTCGGGGCTGGGGCCGAGGCTCGCAGGATCGATAGTCCTCTATCGGGAGAAGAGCGGCCCCTTCCGGACGAGGGAGGAGCTGATAAAGGTCCCCGGCCTCGGCCCCCGGGCCTTCGAGCAGGCGGCGGGCTTCCTGCGGATTCGGGGCGGGGATAGCCCCCTCGACGCCTCGGCCGTCCACCCCGAAAGCTACCGCATCGTCGAGGCGATGGCAAGAGACCTGGGCGTTTCCATCGAGGAGCTGATGGAAGAGCCCTCCCTCCAGGAGAGGATCGACCCTGAGAGGTACGTCTCGGAGACGGCGGGCCTTCCCACCCTCCGGGAGATCCTCGCGGAGCTCGCCAAGCCCGGAAGAGACCCCCGCCGGGAGTTTGAGATCTACAGCTTCGCCCCCGGCGTCGCGAAGATCGAGGACCTCCGGCCGGGGATGAACCTCCCCGGCGTCGTCACCAACGTCGCCGGCTTCGGCGCCTTCGTCGACGTGGGGGTCCACCAGGACGGCCTCGTCCACATCAGCGAGCTCGCCGACCGGTTCGTCAGGGACCCGGCGGAGGTGGTGAGGGTCCACCAGAAGGTCAAGGTCACCGTCCTGGCGGTGGACCTGGAGAGAAAGAGGATATCCCTATCGATGAGGAAGAGGGCCGAGGTGGAGGATGGCGAAGCTCGACCCTGAAGGGCGGAGGGGCGATCCCTTGGCGGATAGATCAAAAGACTTCGATCTCATCGAGGCCGATCTGATCGAGGAGG
Organism: Candidatus Methanocrinis natronophilus; assembly: GCA_029167045.1. Lineage (GTDB taxonomy): Archaea > Halobacteriota > Methanosarcinia > Methanotrichales > Methanotrichaceae > Methanocrinis > Methanocrinis natronophilus. Next base: position 11,633 of record JARFPK010000053.1, on the reverse strand, counting down.
TCGAGGCCCTCTACGACGGAAAAGACCCAGCCCACGACTTCACCCACGCCCTGCGGGTCTTCAGGACCGCCACGGCGATCGCGGAGGCGGAGGGGGCGGACCCGACGATCGTCGCCCTCGCTGCCCTCCTCCATGACGCCGCCTCCGGGCCGAAGGACCGGAGTAGGGGTGAGGCGGAGGAGAGGGTCCTTGAGATCGTCGAGCCCCTCTTGAAGAGTTGGGGATACCCCGATGAGGTCGTCGAGGGGGTCCTCTATGCCGTCGAGGTCCACAGCTACTCGAAGGGGATCGATCCCGCCACCCCGGAGGCTAGGGTCCTGCAGGACGCCGATCGGCTCGATGCCCTGGGGGCGATAGGGATCGCCAGGGTTTTTATGACGGGCGGCTCCCTAGGCCGGCCCCTCTACCACCCCGAAGACCCCTTCTGCCGCGGGCGGGAGCCGGACGACGGGGAGTGGAACCTGGACCACTTCTTCTCGAAGCTCTTGAAGCTGGAAGAGGGGATGAAGACGGAGGCTGGAGAGAGACTCGCCAGGAGGAGGGGGGCCTTCCTCAGGAGGTACCTCTCGGAGCTGGAGGAGGAGATCTCGAAAGGGATATAGGGTCAAAAGCCAGACCGATGGGGCAGAGAGAAGGAGCGGGGGCTGGAGAGGATGAGTTCCGGGACGGAGGCGAGAGAGATTATGAGGTCTGGGACGGAGGTGAGGGGTTGAAGGAGAGGATGAAGGATAGGGCGGGAGGAGCTGATATGGAGCTTGTCCTCCACCCGAAGTCGGAGATCGAAGCAAGGACGAAGAAACTTCAGAGCCGGATGGAGGACCTCGACGGAGCCATCATCTTCCAGTCCGTGGACATGCTCTACTTCTCGGGGACGGCCCAGGAAGGGCTCGTCTACGTCCCGGCGGAGCCGGAGGCGCAGTCTGTCGTCATGGTGAGAAAAAGCCTGGATAGGGCGAGGGAGGAGTCGCCCCTGGAGGTCAGGGAGCTTCGCAGCCTCAAAAACCTGAAGGCGGACCTCGCCATACCTCCTGGGGCGAGGATAGGGCTGGAGCTGGACGTCCTTCCTTTCAACAACTACGCCCGGGTGAAGGCCGCCCTGGGAGATGCAGAGTTCGTCGACATATCCGAGGAGATCAAGCAGGTCAGGTCCGTCAAGTCGAAGTTCGAGGTCCGCCTCCTCAAGGGAGCGGCCCGGATCCTCGACGCCGGGATCGGCTCCGTCCCCGACCACCTCCGGGAGGGGATGGCGGAGATCGAGCTCGCTTCTAAGATCGAGGCGGAGATGAGGTCCCTCGGCCACCAGGGGACCGTCCGGTTTCGCAGGTTCAACCACGACCTCCCCCTCGGCCACCTGATGGCGGGGCCCAACGCCGCCTATCCGAGCTACGTCGCCTCGCCGACAGGCGGCGTCGGCCCCTCCCTCCTCCAGCCCCAGGGGCCGGGCTTCCGGAAGATCAAGAGGAACGAGCCGATCCTCGTAGACTACGGCGGGGTCTACAACGGCTACATCGCCGACGAGACGAGGATCTTCTCCATCGGCCGACTCCCCGAAGAGCTGGAGGAGGCCCACGCCGCCGCCCTGGAGGTGGAGAAGGCCGTCGCCGAGGCGCTCCGGCCGGGAAACTGCGGCCGGGAGATCTATGAGATCTCCGAAGCCAGGGGCGAGGAGCTGGGGTATGGGGACGCCCTCGGCGGCCCTCTTGGGGCTAAGTGCGGCTTCGTCGGCCACGGCGTAGGCCTCGAGATCGACGAATATCCGGTCCTCGGCCCCGTCGATCATGAGATCCTCCCCAACATGACCGTCGCCGTGGAGCCGAAGATGATCTATCCAGGGATCGGGGTCGTGGGGATCGAGGACACCTTCCTGACCACCGATTCCGCTCCGGAGAGGCTGACGAGGCTACCCCAGGGGATATGGCGGGTCTGAGAGGCGAAAGGGCTCATCCGTCGAAGTAGTCGAGGATCGCGGGGAGGAGCTCTCCCCTCTCCACCAGCTTGGCGGCGACTCGCCGGAATCTGTTGTAGGCCTCCCTATCTTCATCGGAGGCTAGGTCGGGCCTCGAGCCGGTCTGGAGGAGGAATATGAAGGACCGCAGGGCCCGGTTGTACCCGGCGACCCTCTCCATCTCCTCGTCGGTGGCAGCTTCCCTCCTCCTCTGGACGAGGAGGTCGTCGGCGGCGTACCCCTCCTTCAGGGTGGAGACGAGGAGTTCGTGGTACGGGAGGTCTTCGATCGCCTCGATGAACCGGTCCAGGTCGCAGTCTTCGCATATCATCTTCATATCAGCCCCAGGATAATCGACTCTAACTTCCTCAGATCTGGTCAGAGGAGGATCCTATCGGACTCTGACCTCACTTCCATCCTATCCGACTCCGACATCGACCCCCAGCCCCCACCTTCCGCCTCTCCGGGGAGACTGACTTTTATCGAGTTGAGGAGCCTCTCTGTCACCTCCACCGACTCCTCGGAGGCGATGGTGCAGTCGACCTGGGCGACGAGGACGCCGTCGACCTCCTGGATATCCGGCCAGAAGACGGCGCATACAAGTATCGAGCCGCTCGGCCGCTCCCCCAGGCCGAGGATCGCCGGCTTTCCATCGATCGCGATCTCGTGGGTCTGGAGGTTCTTGCATTCGGCGTTGGTGAGGAAAAGGGTCACCGCCCTCCGGGTCAGGGAGCTCGTCGCCTCCACCGGGACGCCGTAATCGGTGATGGCGATCATCATCGTTCTTTCGCCCTGGATCCAGCATACCGAGGACGGATACTCTTCGCCGTCGACGGCGGCGAAGGGAACCAGTTCGAACTCGAGGGAGTACCCCGTATAGTTCCCCAGGTCGAAGGAGACCCGGTACCCGCCGAGGGTGACGGTCTCCTCTGTCGCCATCGCCGGAGGAGCTAGGATCGCGAGAAACGCCACCAGGGCGGAGATGACCGCCTTTGCACGAGCCGGTCCCGCCAAACCCAGAGATCCATCCACGACCAGACCGATCTTCAAACCCACGGATAATCCCGTCATCGAAACCTCACTTCCCTTTGCCAGAGACCCGTTTGATCCGCTTCTTTTATAAATGTTATATCGGAGAACCTGAAGATCCTGCAGATAGATCCTGGGGAGAGATCCTCCAGATGGAGTCGAGATAGATGAACCTCAAAAAGCACGTCAGCCTCAACATCAACGTCCGGGGGGTCGAGCCGTCGGCGACCCTCGCCATAAACGAGAGGTGCAAGCTCCTGGAGAGCCAGGGCGAAAGGGTGAAAAACCTCGGGCTCGGCCAGTCCCCCTTCCCGGTCCCCACCCCCGTCGTCAACGCCCTTCGGCTCTACGCCTCGGAGAAGGACTACCTCCCGGTCAAGGGGCTAGCGGCCCTACAGGAGGCGGTCGCCGAGTTCCATCGGAAGAAGGACGGCGTCAGCGCCAGCCCCGAGAACGTCATCGTCGGCCCCGGATCAAAGGAGCTGATGTTCCTCCTCCAGATCGCCTACTACGGCGAGATCATCGTACCGACCCCGGCCTGGGTCTCCTACGTCCCCCAGGCCCAGATCCTGGGCAAAAGGGTCCGCCTCCTCCACACCACCTTCGACGAGAAGTGGCACATAAATTCCGAGAGGCTGGCGCGGTTCCTGGAGAGCGAGCATGACGTCTACCGCCCCCGGATCTTGATCCTCAACTACCCGGGAAACCCCGACGGCGTCACATATACCCCATCCGAACTGGAGGAGATCGCCAGGGTGGCCCGGGAGTACGAGGTGATCCTCCTCTCCGACGAGATCTACGGCCAGCTCCACCATCGGGGAGAGCACGTCTCCGTCGCAAGGTTTTATCCTGAGGGTACGATCATCAGCTCCGGCCTCTCCAAGTGGTGCGGCGCCGGGGGTTGGAGGCTTGGGACCTTCACCTTCCCCCCGGACCTCGACTGGCTCCTGGAGGCGATGGCCACTGTCGCCAGCGAGACCTACACCTCCGTATCCGCCCCCATTCAGTTTGCCGCAGTCCACGCCTTCCGGGGGGGCATCGCCATGGAGAGGTACCTCTGGCACGCCCGAAGGATCCTCTCCGCCCTCGGCTCTGAGTTTCAGGGTATCGTTAGCGACGCCGGGATCAGGGTCCACCCCCCCGAAGGGGGGTTCTACCTATTCCTGGACTTCTCGACCTTCGCCGATGACCTCGCGGGGAGGGGGATAAGGGACGGGGCGACCCTCTGCGAGCGGCTCCTGGCGGATAAGGGCGTAGCCACCCTTCCTGGATCAGCCTTCGGCCGCCCCGATAGCGAGCTATCGGCCCGGATCGCCTACGTCAACTTCGACGGCTCTGCCGCCCTCGCCGCCAGCGAGACGATCCCCCTCCACCAGAAGCTCCCCGAGGATTTCATCCCCACCATCTGTGATGAGACGATCGAGGCGGCCCGGGAGATAGCATCCTGGCTGAGGGAAGGTTGACCTGATCTCCGGCACGAGAACGCTATAAAATAGAGAGATGGGGTTTGGCCGGGGCAGAGCCCCGACCGAATCCCGGGTTTCTTTTCTCCGTCCTCCACCTTATTGCTGGACCATTTTTTCCGCTCTCCGGCTCATTGCCTATCTTCCTGCATGATCCTGCCGATGATCCTTCCGTAGGCAGGTCTCGCTATTAAGACGCCTATGAGGACGCCGGCGATGGTGATCAGGGCGAAGCTCTTGAAGGCGCCGAAGCCCATGCCGAAGAGGGGGAGCATGGCGACGATCATGGTAGCCGCCGCGGCCATGATGATCCCGAAGGCGCTCGATAGCCTCGCGAGGTAGACCTTGCCGCTCGGCATCTTCCCTTCATATAGGAGCTCGTCGGTGATGATCACCAGGTGGTCGATCCCCGTCCCTACCACGACGATCAGACCGGCGAGAGCTGCCAGGTCGAGCTGCCAGTTGAGGAGGGCTGCGATCGCCAGCATCATCAGGACCTCACTGAAGGAGGTCGCCACCAGTGGAACGACGATCTTGGGTCTCCTGTACCTGTAAAATACCATGAAACCAGCGGCGAGCAACGCGAGGATCCCCGCTATCAGGACCTGCTTTTTGAACTGCTCTCCCAGAGCTGCTGTAACCTGACCCGACCCTATGATCTCGACGTTGACGGGCAGAGCCCCTTCCCGCAGGTGGATGTAGAGCTCGTGGGCCCTCTGGCTGTCTGGGCCGACCTGGGCTATCATGGACCTCATCGGTGCGACCTCAAGGCTCGCCGCCAGGTCCTGGGCGAGGGGGGCGGAGAAGATGAGATCGTTGTCCAGGTGCATCGATACCTCGTGATCCATTCTGTTCTTGGTGGCTCCTGTATCTATCGCCGCCTTCTGGAAGGCACGAGCCCCCTCCTCCGAGAGGGTGAAGGGGACGCCCCAGTTACCTGCCCTGTCCCCGCTGGGGAGGGAGACGTCGACGATCTCGCTGCCGTAGAGGACGTGCATCGACTCGTTGCCCTTCGTCTGGATCCTGATCTCGAAGACCCCGGGCTTTCCGACGATCTCCTGGGCGTCGGTGACACTGACCCCCGCAAGATCGATGAGGATGAACTTGTTGTCCACCACCCTGACCTTGATGTCAGCAAGGCCTAGACGGTTCAGCTTCCTGTCCAGGATCTGCTTGGTCTCGTCGACGGTATCCTCCGTCACCCCCTCGGAGAAGCCCGCCTCTCCGGGGGCGAGGGTGCCGCCTACCTCGGCGAGGAGCGCCTCAAGAGCCTCCCTGGTCACGTCAGATCTCACCTCGAAGGATATGGGGTCCGGACCCACGTACCTGACGTCCGAATCGAGAGAGGTCTGCAGGAAGTTCACCATCACCCCTATGGGAGATGTGGCTATGGAGATCCTGGTGGCCTCTCCCCTCGGAGTGACCGTCGCCTGGGGGTATCCCAGATTATCCACCTGGGCCCTGGTGACCCTTCCTTCGACGGTGATATGGTATTCTGTCGTCGCCTGGCGCCACTCCACCTCCACGGGCGCACCGAAGGCGTCACCGAACTGCTTCTCCAGAATCTTTATCGGATCGACCTGGGGCTGGATTATGGCGCCCTGAAGCTTCAGCTGGAGCCACGAGCCGCCCTCCAGGTCGAGGCCGAACTTCAGCCTCGTCTGGAGGCCGTCTTCGCTGGGCATCGGAACCAGGATTAAGAGGGACGCGAAGACGGCGGCGAAGAATACTATTACCCTTGGATCTCTGGTGATTTCGGTCATCTCTTCTGCCTCCTTGCCGGCGCCTTTTTGGGACGGGCCAGGTACCATCGGAGGGCGTTGGAGTTCATCACCCAGGTGTTCATGAGCCCGGCGGTTATGCCGAAGATCAGGACTATCGATATATCAAAGAGGATGTTGATCTGGGTGAAGGCTGGCGATACCAGGTAGGAGAAGGTCGCCACCAGGAATAGGGCGACGACGGCGCTTAGGGTGGTGGTGGTCATCGCGAGCCCCGTCCTGAAGGCCCCAGCTATCTTATCTTCGATCTTTCCCCTCCGCTTAAAAACCCTCATATTCAAGAGGATGTTGCTGTCCACCGAGTAGCCTATCAACATCAGGAGGGCGGCGACCGTCCCCATGGATAAACTGACGCCCACCACCGTCATGCAGGCAGCGGCTATCACTATATCAGAGAAGGCGGCGAATATCACCGTCATGGCGACGAAGGGAGTCCTGAATATTACGAATATGACCACAGCCATGAAGAGGAAGGATAGCGGTATGTAGGTCTTCGCCTGCTCCATGAGACGTGCGCTGTAGACAGGCCCCATGTATTTGATCTCCGGGTCCCGGTACTCGGAGGTGATCATCGCCGAAAGCTCTCTATAATCGGCGTCGCTCATCGGTCCTATCTGGACCATGTACCTGTGGCCGACGTCCCTTAAGTCCAAGACCGGGTAGCCCGCCAGCTTCGCCGCCAATTCCCCCTCTGATTCGATGATGGGAACCGTTACTATGGTCCCTCCTGTGAACTCGACCCCCAGTCTTACGGGGGATCCCGTATTGATGTAGGTGAAGCCCAATATGGCGAAGGCCACCGCGAAAACCGCGAGGGATATCGCCACCATCTTCCTGGGCTCGTATTTAGAGATGAAGGTCTCTGGATCCATACAAGTGTCCTCTTTTAGCGTCAACCGTCTTTAACGTATTTACGGATTGTCTTTTCTCCACATTTCTTCATAAATTCGGATCTCAGGAGGGAGATTATTTCTTCTCCCACTTCTTGAGATTTGCCACCTCGGAGAGGGTCCTTCCCCGGAGGATCTCCTCCCGGAGCCTGCTCTCGGTCTTCTCGACCTCTTTCGCCCTCCGGGAGATCTCGTATCCCCTCTCCCTCGGGATCACGACAACTCCGGAGTCGTCGCCGACGATGATGTCGCCGGGGCGGACTGCGAGGCCTCCACAGGTGATCTCGGCGTTGATCTCCCCCATCCCCTTCGGCTCGCCAGCCATGGGGGTTATGGAGCTGGCGAAGATCGGGTATCCCATCTCCCGGATCTCGTCGAGGTCCCGGACGGCGCCGTCGATGACGACCCCCCCCACCCCCTTCATCTTGCAGCTCTGGGTGGCAAGGCCGCCCCAGCAGGATACGTACCTGCTCCCGTTGTATATGACGATGACGTTCTCGGGACCGGCGAGGTCAATCGCCTCCACCGATTTGGCCCAGTCCCCCTCGAAGGTCTGGACGGTGATCGCCCTCCCGACGATCTTCTGGCCCGGGTTTATCGGCAGGACGTCCCGCATCGCCCCCTTCCGGTGCATGGCGTCGGAGATGTTGGGGGTCGATACCTCCTTGAATATCTCGAACATCTCCTCGTCCATGCTCTTCCTCTCCCTCCTATTAACCCCCCCCATGGCCCGGTCCATCGCCTCCCGGACCTTCCGGCTGGAGGCGGTGACGTCGGGGCTGCGGGTCACGCTCCCCCCGACGATGACGATGGAGGCCCCCGAAGCGATCGCCTCGGCGGCGGAGGAGGCATCGATCCCTCCGGCGACGGCCACCGGGATCTTGACGGTGCCGAGGATATCGTCGAGGAAGTCGATCGCCCTCTGGCCTATCATCTGCTGGTCGATGCCCACGTGGACGCAGATGTAATCGACCCCCAGGGCCTCCATCTCCCGAGACCTCTCCACCGGGTCGGGGGAGCCGAGGAGGTCGACAACGATCTCTACCCCGTACTTCCTCGCCGCCCGGAGGGCGTCACTGACGGTGGAGTCGTCGGAGGAGGCCAGGATCGCCACTATATTCGCCCCGGCCTTCGCCGCCATCTCCACCTCCATGGAGCCGGTGTCCACCGTCTTCATATCCGCCACGATCTTCTTGCCCGGGAGCGCCTTGCGTAGTTCGCGCACGGCGTCCATCCCTTCGCTCTTGATGAGGGGGGTTCCGGCCTCTATCCAGTCAGCACCGCCATCGGATGCCTCCAGTGCTATCTGGACGGCTCTATCCAGCTCCAGCAGGTCCAGGGCAACCTGTAGAATGGGTTTAATAAGATCACCACCATAAAGCCAGGCTGTAAGAGAACAGACCATGGTATATAAAATGAAGCTGAAAGAGGCGGCCATGATCAGGGCGGAAGGAAGGCCCAGAGACGGGGGAGGGATCTCCTTCACCAAGCTCCAGGGTAACGGGAACGATTTCATCCTCATAGACGAGGAGGACCGGGTGGTGGTGGCAGACTCCCTGAAGCCATCTTTTGCCGTCCAGTGTTGCCATCGGAACTTCGGCATCGGTGGTGACGGGGTTCTATTCCTCTCCCCCTCCCATCATGCCGATCTCAGGATGCGGCTATTCCAGCCAGACGGCTCCGAGGCGGAGATGTGCGGAAACGGCATCCGCTGTCTCGCCAAATACGCCTGGGACTCGGGGATGGTCGGCGAGAGCTTCGAGGTGGAGACCCTTGCCGGGATCATATCCCTGAAGGTGAGGGAGATCGGAGGCGACTTCTGGGCCAGGGTGGAGATGGGCCTTCCATGCTTCGACAGGAAGGGGATACCCGCCATCGGAGAGGGGGAGTTTCTGATGGAGCCCCTGGAGGGGTTCGAGGTCTCGGCGGTCAACACCGGAGTCCCCCACGCGGTGATATTCACTGACGACCTCCTGAACCTCTCGATAGAGGATCTGGCCCCCCATATCAGGCACTCCTCCCTCTTCCCGGAGGGGGCGAACGTCAACTTCGTCCGGATCGGCGACACCTTCCAGGTGAGGACCTTCGAGAGGGGGGTCGAGGGAGAGACCCTCTCCTGCGGGACGGGGTCCGTGGCCTGCGCCGCCGTGGCCAGGAGGATGGGGATGGTCGGCGACGAGGTCTTCGTCGAGACGAGAGGAGGCCCCCTCCTAATCACCTTCGAGGGGGATAGGGCCTGCATGGACGGACCCGCCGCTACCGTCTACTCCGGTATCCTCAGCGGCGAGTTCCACTGGGACATCTCGCAAGTAATATAGCTCAATAGCCCCTGGTGATCCGTATGATGAAGCTCGTGGCGGTCCTCTCGGCGGTTCTCTTGGTCGTCGGCTCAGGCTTGGCCTTCCAGGGGCCGGAGCCTATTAAGCTAGGAAGCAAGAGCGACCCTGACGCCCCCCTCTTCTCCTACGATCAAAAGATCAGAGATACCACCACCCTCAAGAACTACCACCTCGGGATGTCAGCCTACAAGACCTTCTACGGGTGTGAGAGGCTCTCCTCGGAGATATACCTGGATAGCAACCCGGACTGGGTCGATATCGCCATCTTGGCGAACTTCACCCAGGGTACCGGAAGGATGGGGTATCTAGTCCTGAACCAGGATTCCATGGACATAAGGGACGTGATGGTCGACGTCAGCCACGAGTTCATAGGAAACTTCACCATCGACGAGAAGATCCTGGTGATGAAGAGAGATATGAATGAGACCAGTGTCTTCGGATGCCTTTAGCGGATCAGGTGGGAGCATCAGGTCCGCAGCTGGCCTCCGACGATGCGGTCCATGATCTTCAGGAACTCCTCCTTCGCCTCCAGGGGGATCGTCGCCCCGGCGGCGACGTTGTGGCCTCCCCCCACCCCGCCCACTTCTTCTGCCGCCTTTGATACCGCCTCCGACAGGTTGAGCCCTGCCCGGACGAGGTCCTGGGTCCCCCTGGCAGAGACCTTCAACCTTCCTTCGTCAGAGGTGGCGAAGGCGAGGATCGGCTTTCTCCTCTCGGCGGTCTGAAAGCTCATCCCGGCGACGATCCCGACGATGGTATCCCGGATCCGGTCGCCAGCATCGAAGTACTGAATGTGGTCCAGGGCTATGATACCCTCCTCCTTGACGAGCTTGAGGCCGGCCACCAGGTTCAGGCGGTGCTCGGCAAGAAGGCGCCTCGCCTCCTCCAGGACAGGTCCCCGGTCCCCTAGGCAGACCGCGAGGCCGACGCCAGAGAAGCCGTATCTAGCGGTGGCGTTGAGGAGGGTAGAGTACTCGCTGGCGTCCCGCAGCTCCGTCCCCTCCGGCTCCGGGAGGAGGGTGTAGACCTCGCCGACCAGCCTCTCCAGCTGCCGGTTGGATAGGCCGGACCGGAGGCCCCGTCTCACCAGGGCCGAGGCTATCCTCGCCTTCTCTTCGGGGTTCATGTCTATCCACCGTCGCCACCTCTCCCCCCTCAACCGTATCCCCTGCTCTTTGAGAAAAAAGATGCAGGCGTCCTCGTCCCCAGAGAGGCCGGGGATGAAGGGGTCCGAGGAGTACTCCAGCATCTTGAAGACCGGCCTCGTCTGCTTTCCGAAGAGCTTCAGATCCCGGCCGAAGGAGAGGACGCCAGCATCGACCCCTATATCGAGGATCCGGCGGTTTAGACCGATGAGCCTTCCCGCCGCCATGTCCTGGAGGTCGCCGACGGCTCCGACGATGGCAAGACCCGCCAGGTCGTCGTTCTCCCCGGATCTGCCCGTAGCCTTAGCCAGGGCTCTGGCCAGGAGGAAGGCAGATCCGCTCCCGGAGAGTTGGGTCGCTCCGTCGAGGCCCACCAGGTGAGGGTTTATGTGGTGCACCACCCCCGAGCCCTGGGGTCGGTGGTGGTCGGCGACGACGGCTGAGAGGCCCATATCAAGGATCTCGGTCTGCATCCCCGACCCCAGGTCGGTGAATATGACGAGGCCGGGGCCGAGGTCGGCGATCGTCTCCAGGGCGGGAAGGTCGAGCTGCCGGAAGAAGAGGGTCTCCCGCTCGATCTCTGCCCTGTCCAGGGCCGCCGATATGATCCCGGCGGAGGTGAGGCCGTCGGCGTCGACGTGGGACGCCACCACCACCTCCCTTTCTCCGATTATGGACTCTGCGGCCCTCTCCGAGATCCTCGCCAGGGCTGTGAGTTCTTCCTCAAGACCCGGCCGCTCCTCATCGGTCATCCCTCCCCCATCGCTCCCGGACTCTTTAGACCTTTCGCCGGGATACGGGCAGATCGACTGGAGAGCTACGGCGGCAAGAGGGGGGATCCAAGAGGATTTAGCAGAAAGAATCTAAATTAATAATTATATATTATATGTTTAACAAAAACGTGAATTATATATCTGGCTTTCCGCATCAACCCTCCAATCCGTAGTATTTTTCACAATCCCGTCCTAATAGTCGAATAATCTTAATAAGATTATCATTCAGATTCGCTATCCTCAGATGCGTTTCACCTTTTATCCACAC